>JAUQPV010000326.1 GCA_030550225.1 Acidobacteriota bacterium
ATCCGAGCCTGGGCCGAAATAATTCGACGGGCCTGGACCAAGCGACCCGTCTTAGTATGGATCGGCGAGAACCGCTCCTATCCTTTTGTGGACTATGCCCGGATGGCCCGACGGCACGGCCTGGACCAGTGGGTCCGCTTCCTGGGATACCAGCCGGAAGACGTCTTACACGCCTTTTACCACCATGCCGACGCGGTCGTGTACCTTTCGGAATACGAGGGCTTCGGCCTGCCGGTCCTCGAGGGCTTAGCCGTCGGCAAGCCGGTCATCGTCAGCGACATCCCCGTCTTTCGGGAACTTTACGGTGACTTTGTCGTGCGGACGCCGATGAACGTCGAGGCCGTCTTGGACGCCCTGCGAGCCGTGCTCCAAGGCCACCGACCGCCGGGGGCCGGCCCCCTCCTCCCAAAGTACACCTGGGAGCGCACGGCCCGGACCATCGGAGACGCCCTTATGGATTGCGGATTGTGAATTGCGAATTGCGAATTGAAGTGATGCGGGATGCGAGATACGGGATACAAGATGTAGGTCATAGCGACCCCATACCCGACACCTAACACCCGGCACCCACACCGGTTGCAATCCGCAATTCGCAATTCATATGTGATCCGATGTGGTGGTTTATCATGAAGGTTCCTATGCGCCCTCTTCTCGTAGGGATATGGTGGGGCCTCCTGGCCTTCCAGGGGGGCGGCTCGACCCGACCGAGCGACGAGGTCCTGTGGCAGACCCTCGTCGAGACGCCGGCCCCCTCGGGCGCCGAGCAGGCGTTAGCCGATCAGGTCCGGGCGGCCCTGGCCGACGTCCCGCTTCAGAGTGACAACCTGGGCAACCTCTGGGTGACTTTCGGGACGGGTCCCGAGACGTGGCTTGTTTTGGCTCACCTGGACGAACCCTCATGGGCCGTCGGGGACGTCCGACCCGACGGGTTCATGCGGATGACGCCCGTCGCCCTGAGCCATATGCCGGCCCGGGTCCACGGCTACATCATCGGGCATCCCGTCTGGGTCGGGCCGCCGTGGGTGAACGGCGTCGTCGCCTTGCCCTCGACACATCTGCAACGCGGGATGGGAGAGCGGAGTCGCCACTATAACGACATCGGCCCGAACGACCTGTACGTGGACGTCGGGACCGCCTCGCCGGAGGAACTCGACCGAGCCGGCCTGGGACCCCTGAGCCGGGTCGTCCCCCAAAGACGGATGGTCCGACTGGCCGGGGACCTCCGGGCCGGCTGGCACGTGGCCGACCGAGCCTTCGTCGAGGTCCTGATCCAGCTTGTCCGGCTCCTGCATCGGGACCCACCCGCCGGTCGGCAGGTCACGATCGCTTGGGTGACGCAGGAGCTTTACGGGGCGAAGGGGCGATTCCGGCTGGCGACCCGCATCCCGGCCCAACGGGTCATCCGTCTTGATGTCATAGCACCCTTCCAACAGGACGGCGTCTGGGTCGAACCCGATGCCACGCCGGGGCAGGGCGTGCTCGTCGGGACGGGCCCCCGGTTCGGATACGCCGAGACCTTGGCCCAACGGGTCTTGGACGTGGCCCGGCGCTCGAACGTCCCGGCCCGGCCCGTGCCGGCCCCGCCGCCCCCGCCGGCGACCTATCCCCCGAGCCGCACCCGATGGGCTGAGGCCGAGACCGTCCTGCTCAGCATTCCGACCCTGTACTCCCACACGGCCGTCGAGACCGTCTCGGGCGAGGACCGCCGGCGTCTACTCCGTTTGCTCTACACGCTTCTGACAGGGGACACGGGGGCCCCGCCGGAGGTCCCGGTTCCGCCCGTCGTTCGTCCGCCGGCCCCACCGTCCGACCGGAGTCCGGCCGAGTCCCTCCTGCGGGTCCTGACGGAGGTCTACGGCGTGTCCGGTCACGAGGGCTCCGTGGCGGACGAAATCCGGAAGCGCCTCCCGTCCTGGGCCCGGCCTCAGACGGACGCTATGGGCAACCTGTGGGTCACGTTCGGCCCCGACCGGGCTCCCCACTGGGTCTTCGTCGCCCATATGGACGAGATCGGCTATCGCATCCGTCAGGTCTTGCCGGACGGGTCGGCGACTCTCGAGAAGGTCGGGGGCTTCTATGACGAGATCTACGAGGCCCAGCCCGTCGTCGTCATCCGGCCCGACGGCCGGCGGATTCCGGGCATCGTCCGACCCCGGGACCAGTACTGGCGGGACGAGTCGGCCCAGGCCGATTTCACGGAGGCCGACCTGCGGGTCGAGTTCGGGACCCGGACGGCGGCCGAGACGCAGGCCCTGGGCGTCGAGCCGGGTGCCTCGGTGACGTTTATCAAGCGGTACCGGCCCCTCCTGGGCCTCCGGGCGAACGCCCGGTCCTTTGATGACCGCGTGGGATGCGTCGCCCTCCTCTTGGCTCTCCAAGACCTTCGGCCCGAGACCCTCAAGAAGCGGGTGACCTTCCTCTGGAGCGTCCAGGAAGAGGTCGGCCTCCGGGGAGCCATCGCCTTTGCGGAAGCCCATCCGGCAGACGTCGTCGTCGCCGTCGACACCTTCGTCTCGGCGGATTCACCTTTAGAGCCTTACCCCTACGGTCGGGCCCGGGTCGGCGGCGGGGCCGTCCTGCGGTCTATCGACTCGTCGAATCTGGCGCCGCCCCTCATGGTCCAAAGCCTGCAGACGGCGGCCCGACGCCTGGGATGGCCCCTTCAGTGGGGGATCACCCGGGGCGGCAACGACGGGGCGGCCTTCGTCCCTTACGGGGCCGTCGACTTCCCCATCGGCTGGCCCCTCCGGTACTCCCACTCCCAGGCCGAGGTCATCGACCTGCGGGACGTCGAATCCCTGGCCCGCTGGGTCGCCTTCCTGGTTCAGAACGGGATGTAAGCCCCGAGTGCCGGCCCCCATTCCCGGAATT
>JAUQPV010000327.1 GCA_030550225.1 Acidobacteriota bacterium
GCCGACTGGCACCCGGGATGCCTCGGGGGCTCGTATTGTTTCCATGGTCCCAAATGGAGGAAGTGGTCCAACAGGGTGATTGGGAGTACCTTTTCGTTCATCGTCGTCTCCACCGATGGCTCCCGGCCTGGGTCCGGGCCGGTCGGCGGGTCGTCTACTACACGGTCAACCGGCCGTCCGAGCTGAAGCGCTACCAGACGGATAGTCTGTACGGCATCGAGACCGATTGGCCGGACCGGTTCGTCAGGCGGTGAGGGACGGGGGCGAGGATGAAGAGTCCCAGGTGCCAAGACAAGGACTCTGGACCATAGGCCCCTTGGGACGAGTTGTTCGAATGTCGCGGATAAGTCCGCCGTCTATGGTCCGGGGTCCATAGTCCGTGGCCTTTCCAGGACCTGACCCTTGGCACCCAGGAGCTGAGACCTTTCATCGTATCATCCGTCTGGAGGGGTAAGCCCATGCAACTTTCGGCCGACCGGGTCGGCATGGTCGTCTCGACGGTGTGTGCCGTCCACTGCGCCGTCGGACCTGCTGTGTTCTTCCTCTTGCCGTGGGTCGAAGCCTATGAAACCGCCTGGACGGAGGGTCTCGAGCGGGTCCTCATCGGCTTGGCCGTCGGCCTCGCCGCCGTGGCCTTCGGAATCGGCTACCGGACGCACCGGGACGCCCGGGTCGGCCTCTGGTTCCTGTCTGGCTTCCTGTTGATCGGCTTCGGCCACGGGTATCTGAGCGCTTACAGCCAGGGCCTCGAGTCGGCTGTCGTCGTCGCCGGGGCCGCCTGTCTTATCACGGGCCACGTCCGGAACCGACGTCTCTGCCGCTGTGCCGTCTGCCCGTCCTGTGAGGCCCGGTCCGACGGATCGTGACGAGCCCCCGTCTTAGCAGGGCCGTTCAGCCCGTGGAAACCCGTATCGTGCTTCCCGAGCGTTGGGAAAGTCAGTCGCCGCCTTCACGCCAGTGCCCATCTGTAAGAACCCGTCCCAAAGGGACCAGACCTGCCATCGGAAGCGGGGGTCGGCCTGAAGCCATGCGCCGATGGGCCGGTCCGGGAAGCATCCCAAGACGGCAAACCAAAGGGGTCGGATGGCCCGCTGGACCCAACCCGTTAAGCCGGGCCCCCGGACGTGATCGAGCCACCACCAGGCCCCACCGGGTCGGAGGACACGGTGAACCTCTTCGACGACCCGTTCGAAGTTCCACACGGCACACAGGGTGAAGCTGGAAAGGACGAGGTCGAAGCTGGCGTCCCGAAAGGGCAGGGCGTGGACGTCCCCGAGGACGGCGGAGACGCCTGGGACCTGTCGCTTCCAAACGGCGGGCCAGAGGCTCGACGCGTCGAGCCATACGACCGTCCAGGCCGCCGGGTAGAAAGCTTGATTCCGGCCGGCACCGACGGCCAACTCCAGGCACCGAAGTGGTCGGTCCGGCGAGTGGACTCGCAGGATGTGTTCAAACCACTGCCGCCGCCATCGGTGTCCATGGCGGCGGTCCCAGGCCGCTTCCAGACGGTGGAGCCATCGCCAGTGGGTGTCATAGATCCGTCGCTGACGGCGGTATCCCCGGCGGACCTGGCGGACGGCCCGCCGGACGTCTGCCGGCGAGACGGGCGCCTCCAGGACGTAAATTCCCTCGACCTCGACGACGGGGATGCGGGTCGCATACTGCCGCAAGAGCCGAGGGTCCATCCGGATGTCGACAGACTCGACGACCATCCCCCACGCCTCGGCGTGACCTATCAGCTCGACCTTCAGGGCCTCGCAGAGGCGGCAATTTTCATCTTCGTACAAACGCACGAGGACCGGCCGGTTGTCTCGGGGCATAAGTATTCGGTATTGGGTGATGGGTGTTCGGTGTTCGTTTTATGAGCCCACCCAACACTTAGCACCAATATGCCGCATCTCGTATCCTGCGTCTTGTGTCCCGTCCTTGCATCCCATACATCCAGAGGGCCGTCCACTGGTGGGCGATCCAGAGCGTCACCATGTAAGTCCCCATGAGGAGCGTCCAGAGGGCGATGTCCAGCCATTCTCGCCGCAGGAAGACATTCCAGGTGCTCAAGCCTGCCAGGAGGCCGTAGACGATCCCGTGGGACCGCCAGAGGGGCCGCAGGAGGTAGGTCCCACCCCGGACGATATCCGGCAGGGCCATCAGGTCGATCCGATACCAGGCCCGCATGTGGCGGTATACGAGCCAAGTCGCCGACCACAGAGCGCCGGCGGCCAGCAGGGCCAGCTCGACCCTGTGCCGCCAGGCCATCGACCAGTGCAGGCCGAGGCCCAGCGCCACGAACCCCGGGACGGCGTAAATGCTCGGACCTATGTCAGCCATCCGTCGAAAGGAAGGCCCGAGTCCCAGACACAGGCGCACGACCCATAGACCTGCCCAAAGGGCCCATAAGACCCATGCGAGGCTACCGGCCGGCGTGAAGAGCGCCATCCCGACAGCCCCAGCCACGAGGCCCAGAGTCAGGGCGGCATCCCGACGCCGGACCGGTCGTCCCGACGGGTCGGCACCCAGCGACAGGAGTAGGCCCACAGTGCCAAACACGGCCGTCCCGACGGGAAGGGCATCGGATCGATGGCCCGCCCAGGCCCACCAGGTCCCCCCGGCACAGCTCAGGAATAGACCTGCCAGGCTCTGCCGGATGGAGGGCCACCAATCCCGCCATACGGTCTGGGAAAAGGAAGGCATCGAATGGCCAATAGCGAACGGTGAATGGCGAACAGCGAAAGTACGATTCGCTACTCGCCGTTCACCCTTCTGATATCTACCGGGCCGAGAGGCCGCCGTCGATGACGAGGACGGCCCCGGAGACCCACCGGGCGGCGTCCGAACAGAGGTACAGGGCCGCCAGGGCCACGTCGAT
>JAUQPV010000328.1 GCA_030550225.1 Acidobacteriota bacterium
CGAACCATTCAAGCGACCGGGGACCCGGAATCGGGCCCCGGACCCGGGCGAATCGCATGGGCCGAACCTCTGGTCCAAGGGGCCTGGGTCGGGAGTTAGGCCGGTGGGCCCCAGACTCCTAAGTGAGGCATCGTGGATCCCCCTCCTTCTGGGGGGAACGGCCCCGGTAGGGGCGACCCGGCAGGTCGCCCCTACCATCCCCTTACGGAGAGTGAGGGGAACCGCATTCGTCTACCAGGCGTCCACGACCCTCACCCCAGTATAAGAGATAGAGCCCTCAAGCGCTATGGCTTGGGCGGCGCGGCCGCCTTCTTGGCCCCGACCTTTCGCACGGCGACCACCACGTTCTTGCCGTCTTCGGTCTTATAGCTCACCCGGACCTCATCGCCTTGGGCGATGCCGGAAAGCGGCTTTGTCAGAGCAAACTCCATCGTCTCCGTCTTGCCTTTGACGGTCCGCTCGATGGTCAGACTCGTATCCGAAAGGGCCGTCACCTTCCCGACGGCGACGTGACGCACGGCCTTGAGGGCCGCCGGCTTCGCCGCCGGGGTCGGCTGGCCGGTCGCTTGCGAAGCGGCCGATGGCGGCTGGGCCTGCTGGGCCCAAGCTATCATAGGCATGTCAGACATGGCCGTGAGGCCGAGGCTTCCTTGCCGACGCCGGCAGGCCGACGCAGAAAATGCCACGACCGTAACAGACACGACCATAAGACTGACGGCGATTCGCCATTTCATCGACGACCTCCATAGGTGAATTCCCTTCCTCTCCGCGGGAAGAGGTGGACCGCCGGAGAATCCCTGTCCGGCCCCTCACCCGCAAGGAGAAGGGTGTGAGAGGGGTCTTCAGCAAAATCCGTGCCGGCGTCAGGGACGACAGACATTACGGCTCCTGAGGCGATCCCGTGACCCGCCCCGGTCTGCGGGCCGGGTCCCACGAGTGGGGCATTTTTCCCCAGACCTGGGGATGGAAGAATCGGGGCCCGCGTGACGGTTCTCCTACCCACCCCTTTGAACAGTCACGGGCCTGCGTGGTCGTGGTGAGAGGCCAGCCGCCCTCAAACCTCCCTCTCCCCCAGGGAAGGGGTAGGGTGGGTACTCCTACAGGGAGGGGGTAGGATAGGTACCGTTCGGGTATATGCGATTCACCCCTAACACCCGACCCCTGCCCTTATTCCTTCGCCCAGTCCCGGCGGACGGCGATACTGACGGCCAGGGGCACCCGCAGGGGATAGACCGTCTCCATGAGGGTCCGGACCGTCTCGACGACGGCCGCCCGCTCGTCGTCGGGGACCTCGACGACGAGTTCGTCGTGGACCTGAAGCAGGATGCGGCTTTGACGGACCTCCCGTCGGAAGGCCTCCCAGATTCGGACCATCGCCTGCTTCATCAGGTCGGCGGCCGTCCCTTGAATCGGCATGTTGACGGCCTGACGTTCGGCGGCCTGGCGGACCTGGGGGTCCGGATGATGGAGCTCCGGGATGTAGCACCGGCGGCCGAAGAGGGTCTCGACGTAGCCCCGTCGGCGGCCCTCCTCGAGGGTCCGGTCCAGGAAGGCCCGGACGGCCGGGTACCGCTCGAAGTAGCGTCGGATGAAGTCCTGGGCCTCTTCCTGAGACATCCCCGTCTGCTGGGCCAGGCCGTAAGCGCTCAGGCCATACACGATCCCGTAGTTGACGACCTTCGCCAGGCGGCGTTCCCGCTCCGTGACCCGGTCCGGCGACAGGCCGAGGACCTCGGCGGCCGTCCGGGTGTGGATGTCCTCGCCCCGCCGGAAGGCCTCGATGAGACCCTCGTCGCCGCTCATGTGGGCCAGAATGCGGAGTTCGATCTGGGAGTAGTCGGCGATGAGTAAAGCCCATCCGTCCTCGGCGATGAAGCTCGACCGGATCGCCTTTCCCAGGTCGTCCCGGATGGGGATGTTCTGAAGATTCGGGTCACTACTGCTCAGGCGGCCCGTCGAGGTGACGGCCTGGTGGAACCGGGTATGGACCCTCTGCGTCCGGGGGTCAGCCCAGGTCAGGAGGGCGTCCACGAAGGTCGACTTCAGCTTCGCCAGGTTCCGGTACGTCAGGATGAGACGCGGGACCTCGTGACGCTGGGCGAGTTCCTCCAAGATGTCGGCCCGGGTCGAGTAATGCCCGGCCTTGGGCGTCCGACGGCCCGGCTGAAGGCCCAAGTGTTCAAATAAAACCTGGGCGAGTTGTTTCTGCGAGTTCAGGTTGAAGCGGAAGCCGACGATTTGGAAGATGCGCTCCTGGAACTCGTGGACCGTCTCGGAGATCTCGTGGGCCAGGCGGCGGAGCTTCGGGACGTCGACCTTGATACCCCACCACTCCATGTCGGCCAGGACGGGGACGAGAGGGGCCTCGATCGCTTCGTAAACCGAGCGGGGACCGTCGTGAATGGACTTTTCCAATTCGTCCCGAAGAACCTGCGAGACCTGAAGTGCTATGTCGGCCATCTCGCCGACGACGTCGGTGCGGGTCTCAGGCGTCACGGTCGGCCAATCGGCGGCGACCTGCCGGACGACGTCTGGGTCGATCATCCGGTACAGGAGCCATTCCTGGGCCAGGCGGTAGAGGTCGTGCCGACCGCCGGAGGGGTCCAGGACGTAGGACATGAGCATGGGGTCGTCCCACGGCGGGGCGACGTCCAAGTCCAGACGGCGAAGGCCGATCATGAGGTCCTTCCAGCCGTGGGCGACCTTTCGGACGTCGCCGGCCGTGAGGACGTCCGGCAGGCACCGTCGGAGACGGGTCCGGACGGCCGGGTCCGCCAGGTCGAGGACGACGGCCTCGTGAGGGGTCCAGGCCATCGCCAGGGCCCGCCACTCTCCACGGACCGGATGGGACCCGTCCCAGAGA
>JAUQPV010000329.1 GCA_030550225.1 Acidobacteriota bacterium
CCGTGCCCCTCAAGGAGGTGGCCCGGATATCCCTCGAGGAGGTCCCGGCCCGGATCCTACGGGAGAACCTCCGGAAGATGACGTTCGTCACGGCCAACGTCGCCGGTATCGGATTCGACGAGGCCGTCCGGCGAATCCGGACCGTCGTCCCCCGACTTCACCTGCCGTCCGGATATACGGTGGACTTCGGGGGCCAGTACGAGAGCAAGGAACGCCTTGTCACACAGGTCGCCTGGGCCACGGTCGGAGTATCCCTGGGGATTCTCATCGTGCTGTTGTACGCCTTCCATTCCTGGCGGATCGCCCTGGCAGCCCTCTTCACGATCCCCCTGGCCCTGTCGGGCGGCGTGGCGGCCCTCCTCCTGACGGGCGAGACGCTGAACGTGTCGTCCCTCATCGGGTTCATGGCCCACTTCGGCCTTTCCGTCCAGAAGGCCTTGATCCTCATCGAGTTTGTCCTCGACCGCCTGCGGGCCGGCGCCGACGTGAAGACAGCCTGCCAAGAGGCGGGTCTCGTCCGCCTGCGGCCGGTCTTGATGACGGCCCTGGCGGCGGCCGTCGCCGTCCTACCCATCGCCCTGGGCTACGGGACCGGGTCCGAGCTCCAACGGCCTCTGGCCATCGTCCTCATCGGAGGTCTGGCGACCTCGACGCCCCTGACACTGGTGTGCCTGCCCGCCCTGCTGACCTGGCTCCTCCGACCGCTGCAGGTCGGGAGTTTGGGAATCCGGGCGTTCGGCAGTTCAGCAGTGCAGGAGTCCGACGAGAAGACAGAAGGGTAGAGCTCGTGACATCATAACAGCGGGATGGCGTGACGGGGTTCAGAAAGAAGCCGTCACCGGGGCGAACGGCCTGAAGTCAGCGCCGTCGCGTCGTCACGAAGCTGGAAAAATCGTGCTTCTCGGGTGCTGGGAAAGACTGCCCCGACGCCATTCTCACGAACCAAACGGATTGGTTATCCTGCATCCTGCATCCCGCATCCTGTATCCCGCATCTCGTCCCATGGAGTTCCTGTACGTCCTGGAAGGCGTGACGTTCCGGTATCCACGGGCCAGTCGACCGACGGTCGAGGACGTCTATCTTGTCATTCCGCCGGGCCGGCTCACGGCCATCATCGGGCCGAACGGGGCCGGCAAGAGTACGCTCTTGAAGCTCCTGGGCCGCCGACTGGAGGCTTCCGAGGGGACCGTCTTCTACCGCCAACGACCCGTCCAGACGTACCCGGCCCGGGCGTGGGCCCAGGCCGTCGCCTGGCTCCCCCAGAATCCCCTTGTAACCTTTCCCATCCGCGTGGACGACCTGGTCCGCCTCGGACGATGGCCCCGCCGCCGGACATGGTTTGATCGACCGCAGGACGCCGAGGTCGTCGCCCGCGTCCTGGACGTCTTGGAGATCGGCCATCTCCGGGGCCGGTGGTTCCACGAACTGAGCGGCGGTGAACAGCAGTTGGTCCACCTGGCCCGGGCGCTGGCCCAGGAACCGGAGACGCTCCTCCTGGACGAGCCCCTGACGTTCCTGGACTTCCGACATACCGTGCACGTGCTCTCCAAGCTCCGCCAGTTGGTCGCCCAGGGCTTGCACGTCATCGTCATCCTGCACGACCTCAACCTGGTCGCCCACTACGCCGACTGGGTCGTCCTCCTCCACGGCGGCCGAGTGATGGCGATGGGCCCGCCTGACGAAGTCCTCCAGTACAAGTACTTGAAGGCGGCCTACGAGACAGAAGTTTACGTGGACCTGAACGACCTGACGGGCCGCCTCATCATCCTGCCCATGCCCGAAGGGTGGCAAAATCCGGAAGGTCACAGGCCATAGACCATAGGCCACAGACTGGGGACCTGTCCGGACAGATCGGGTCCCCTCGGCTTCCTGCTTCGACGACCGGGTGCTCGTCGACCGGGGTCGACCCCCGTTCCGCCACCCCCATTCCAGAGGCGGTCCCGGGGAAGTGTCCTACGGCCAGAGAGACATTCTCTTGACAGGGGCTGCCTCCGGGCATATACTTTATATCAAAAAGTACTTTGCAGGAGAATGAGCATGCGGATCATCCCTTCCCCCCTCGGAATCCTCCGGATGTCCCTCTGGATGACCCTCTTGCTGACGGCCACGGCCGCCGCCACCGGCACGGACCAACGCCCGGAATTCCTCGTCCGTCGTCCTCGCTATCGGGGAGACTTTCTCCTGGGCCTCCGGGCCGGCTACGTCTGGCTATCCGCCGAGGCGGCCCGGCGGGTGGAAGGGGGGGTACCCGTCGTGGGAGGACCGGATGTCCGGGTGGCGGGTCCGACCCCCTGCCTTATCCTCGGCTGGCAGGGACTTCGCATGCGCCGCTCCGAAGCGTCTCAGCCATGAAGAGCAGGGTCGACCTGGAGGGCCTAGACCCTATCTTGCACGAGCGAGTTCGGCTCGGGATTCTGGTCCTGCTCGTGGAAGCGGACGAACTGGACTTCACGACTTTGAAGGAAACCCTGGGGGTTACCGACGGCAATCTGGCCCAGCATTTGCGGGTCCTCGAGGAAGCCGGCGTCGTAGCCGTCCGTAAGACCTTCGTCGGGCGTCGGCCCCGGACTTACTACCGGCTGACCCCGGAGGGCCGGCGGCGGTTCCTGGAATACCTGGACCGACTCCGCTCCATCCTGAGGGCCTGGATGCCCGAAACGACGGGTTGACGGACTTTAAGAGCCCCTAACAAAACATGAATCCGGCCTTAAGTTAACGCCAATGTCCCATAGGGACAGGGGTGTATAAGGTAAGTTCCTCATCAAGAGGGGTCCTATGAAGGATGCGGACTTGCGGACTTTACTCGACACGGTGGACGTCCTGCGTCTGTTGGCGCTTCGGGGACGTCAGGAGTTGCAG
>JAUQPV010000330.1 GCA_030550225.1 Acidobacteriota bacterium
GAAGGACGCCCCGCCGATCCAGGCCTGACGCCAGCCGACGGCGTCCATGTCGGCCAAGACGTCGGCGACCAGGACGTCCCAGTCGAAGTCCGGCGTCGGCTCGAAGTCCCGCTCGCCCCGGAGGGTCGGCACCAGCACGGTGAAGGTCTCCGCCAGGGCGTCGGCCCAGATATCGTAGAAACGCCAATGGCCCTGCGCCGAGGGAAGCCACAGGAAGGGCTCGCCCCGGCCGGTCTGATAAAAACTCCCCCGGACGACGGCCCCGAGGTCCCCGACCGCCGGGACTCTCGGACCCCCATCCGGTCGGCAACTACCTAAGGACCATCGAATCACCACGGGTGCCTCCCTGAGCAGATGGGCAGATAGGTAGACCGGCAGGCCGACCGCACCCTGCTCTGACTGGCCCCGGCGCGTCCACCACGTTATACTATCCGTGCCGACGCAGTTCGTCGAGGCGGTAGCTCAGCGGTAGAGCACTGGCCTTTTAAGCCAGGGGTCGAGGGTTCAACCCCCTCCCGCCTCACCGACTGAAGCCCCGCTTTTGGGCTTCCCCGCGGGAAGTTCATTCCTCTGCAGGGCAGTTCCCGCGTGTCCCACTCCCATCCCACACCCCGGCCGGCTTAAGCCTCGAACCATCGGGTCCAGAAGCGGAGGAACTGGCGTCGTTCCTGGGGCGGCAAGACACGAGTCCAAAACGTGTAGGCTCCGAGAACCAGCCAGCCGGCCGTGGCAGTGAGAACGAACGCCGGTCGGGCAGTCCACGTCTGGAGGGCCCCGAGAGAGAGGCCTGCCAGGAGAGCCGTGACGGCGAGGGGATTCGTCAGAGCGGACCCGAGTCCCCGAGCTGGCAAAAAGCCAGCCCGCACGCTCCCCCGAAGTAGGAGGTAAGAGTCTAAGGCCATCCGGAGGGTCCAGGCCAGGGCCGCCCCCGGCAGGCCGAGGACCCGCACCCCGACGTACGCCAGGGGGACGTACACGCACGCCTCCCCCAGATGATACAGGGCCGGGCGGTCCGGGCGTCCCTTGGCCTGAAACAATGCAAAGACCGGCCAGTTGATGACGTTGACCCACAGACCGACGGCCAGGACCCGAAGGGGAAGCGTGCCCCGCTCGGCGAACTCCTGGCCCATCCAGAACGCCAGCAGGGGCCGGGCGAAGACGACCATCAGGAGGACGGGCCAGGCCATAACGCCGCTAATGATGCGGATACTTTGGAGGGTCAAGTCCTGTTGGGCGGCCTGGTCCCGCCGGGCGTCCGTCTCGCTGAGGGCCGGCAGGAGGGCCGTGCTAAAGCCCGTCGTCACGCTCCACAGCCGGGTGACCAATTGGTAGGGCACGACGTAATACGTCAGTTGGGCTACGCCGGCCCATCGACCGATGAGGAGCTTCTCCGTATGTAAAAGGACGGGCTCGACCAGGTAGCTGACGGTCGACCAACCGCCAAAGCGGAGGAGCGACCGGGCCGTCGCCTTGTCCCATGTCGGCCGACGTAGGTCCGGGACCATTCGAAGGGCCATTCGGTAAAAGACCCCCAGGCTCACGACCTGCACGAGGAGGACCCAGGCGGCCATCCGCAAGAGGCCCCATCCGAGTTGAGCCATCCCGGCCAGGCCGACCGACTGGATAAGCGTCAAGAGGGCGCTCCAGCGGATGACCCGGTCCATCCGTTGAAGGGCCACCGGGACGGCCCGGAAGAGGCCGGTCATCAGCTCCAGCAGAAATCCGGCGGCCCGGACCCAGAAGACCCATGCGGCGACCCGATACCATCCGGCCGGAATAGCAAAGACGTGCTGAAATAGCGGTCGCGTCAGGAGAATCAATACGACCAGTCCGGCCAGACTCTGGAAGCCCAAAATCCACACGGCACTCCAGACGGCCTGACGGACGCCGGCGGCGTCCTCTCGGGTCATCCCCTGGCTCACGAAGCGGACGACGGCCAAACGCAGACTCAGGTCCAGGAACGCAAAGTAGCTCAACAGGACGCCGATGAGGCCCCAGATGCCAAAGGCGGTCACCCCGACGCCGTGGACGATCCACGGGAGGGTGACGAATTGGACCAGGAAGCCGAAGACCTGGCCCCCGATGTTCCAAAGCGTGTTCCGGAGGACCTGCCGAAGGGGTGCTACCGATTCCATCCGCGTACCGGACAGAGAACCGGGATTCAGGACCGCCAGCCGGGAGTCGGCCTCCAGCAGTGTATAGGCCGGGGTCCCCTTTTACCTAACGTCCAGCACCAGGACCGAACACCGACTCTCACGGCGCCGAGCCGGCGTCGGACTCGCCTGAGGGGACCCGGAGGGGCGTTCCCGGCCGGAGTCGATCGTCCGCCAAGAGGCGGGGATTCCATCGCTGGAGGGTGTCGATACGAACGCCATACAGGCGGGCGATCGCGGCCAGGGTCTCCCCGGGCCGGACGACGTGGACCGCCGTATCGGTCGAACTCTGCAAGGGAATCCGGATGGACGTCCCCGCCGAGACCCGCACGTTTCGAAAATAGGCCGGCAGGAGAAACTGGGGATTGTGCTGGATGAAGGCCGTCAGCGGCACCCCCAGCCGTTCGGGGATGTCCCGAAGGCTCATCTCGTGAGGCACGACATAGGTCGCAAACTCCCATACGCCGTCGGCTTGGAAGCCCGGGAAGTACCGTGCGGGCGACCCAGCGACGATGACGGCGGCCAGAAATTCGGGATAGAAATTGCGAGAGGCAAACCCGAAGAGGGGACCCCGGTATTCCCGCCAGACCCGGACGTAGTCCGTCGTCCCGAGCTCGCGAACGGCCCGGCGAACGCCCTCCAGGCCGTGGTTGTACGAAGTAATCGCCAGCGGCCAATTGCCAAACTCCTGATAGG
>JAUQPV010000331.1 GCA_030550225.1 Acidobacteriota bacterium
CATCTCGCTGATCCGCCGGATTTCCTGCATGGCCGTGACAAGCGTCTGCACGCTGGCCTGTTGCGCCTCAAGGGCTTGGGCCACGCTGTCGATCAGACGGGCGATGCGGTCGACGGAAGCCGTCATCTGATGGCTCTCCTGGGCCTGGGCGTTCATCGTGACCCGCAGGTTTTCGGCAAAGGCCCGAAGTTCGCCCGAGGACTGGTCGATGGCATGAGCGATCTGGTCCAGGTTGTGGATGACGTCGTTGAGGGTCGAGGCGATCTCGTTGACATGGTGGGTCGCCTCACGAATCTGGCTACTGCCCCGGACCTGTTCCTTGGTGGCCTTGGCGATCTTGAGGACGTAGTCGCCGACTTGGCGAGTCGAACGGAGGAGGGTCTCGAGGGAGGCCTGGGCCCGCTGGGCGACGGCCAGGCCTTGCTCGATGGCCGCCCGGCTTTCGGCCATCGCCCGGCGGGTTTCGGAGGAGCTGGCCTGGACTTCCCGAAGGAGTTGATTGATCTCCCGGGTATATCCCGAGGTCTGGTCCGCCATCGTCTGGATCTGTCGGACGATGACGACGAAGGCCCGCCCGTGCTCGCCGGCCTGGGCGGCCAGGATCGAAGCGTTGATGGACAGGATGTGGGTCTGGGCGGCGATGGCCTGGATGTTGCCGGATATCCGGTCGATGGCTTCCGTGAGTTCCAGGAGCTGGCTCATCGTCTGCTCGGTCCGGTCGAAGGTCTCTTGGATTTGGATCATCCCTTCGAGGGTCTGCTGGAAGGCCATCTGGCCCGCCCGGGCGTCCTCGACCATGCGGTGGGCCAGTTGGGCCGCCTCCTCGGCGCTGTTCTCGATCTCCCGGATCGACATGTTCAATTCGGTGACGGCCGTGACGGCCTGCATGACCGACGAGGCGAGTTCCTCGGCCGTATGGGCCACGTTCGGGACCGTGGCGGCGATGTCCGAGACGGCCTGCGAGTTTTGCCGGACGGCCGCCGTCAGACGCTCGGCGCCCTCGTTGACCTGTTCGGTAGAGGCCTCCATCTGGCGGAGGTAGGCGGAGGTCTCCTCGGTGAATCGGGTCAGGATGGCCATGTCTTGGCCGATGGCCTCGGTCCGTTGGGCGGTGGCGTCCAGAATGGCGTGGGTCGTCTCGACAGACCGGATCTGCTGGGACGCTCCGTCCATTAACTGCTGGGCGTAGCGCTGGAGGTCCCGACCGACCTCGTCCAGGTGGTGGGCCATGCGCCGCAGGTTCTGCAAGGAACCCTGCAGGAATTCCAGGAGAATGTTAAAGGATTCCCCCAGGGTACCGATCTCATCCCGCCGACGGACAGGTAGGCGGACCCGCAAGTCCCGGCGTTCCAACACGCCGTGGATGGCCTGGGACATCTGAAGCAGGGGGTGGAAGATACTCCGCCAGGTGAACGTGTACAGGAAGCCCGTCAGGAGGGACATCAGCAGGACCGTCACGCCGACCGAGGTCCATTGGAGCCGGCGCTTTAAGCCCTCGTAACCTTCCAGGGAAAGGCCCGTCACGATGCCCCCCATGAAGTCCTCGGGTCCCAACACGAACAGGGGGTAGTAGTACAGGATATACGGCGTGCCGGCCTGGACAGACCGGGCCTCGTGAGGCATCTTCTCCCGCCGCAATTCCGTCCACATCGGCTCCGGCAGGGGACGGCCCTCGGTCGAGGCGTCCGTCGAGGCGATGACCGTCCCCGCCGCGTCGACGACGTGCACGAACGACAGGACCGACTCTTCTCGAAGCCCCTGGACGGCCCGTCGGACGTCTTCCGTCTGCCCGATCAGGAGGGCATTGCTGATACGGTGGACGACGCTGTGGACCGAAAGCTTGAGGATCAGGCCATACCGCTGACGGATTTCCGCA
Source organism: Acidobacteriota bacterium (assembly GCA_030550225.1). Taxonomy (GTDB): domain Bacteria; phylum Acidobacteriota; class HRBIN11; order HRBIN11; family HRBIN11; genus HRBIN11. The sequence continues at coordinate 1,877 of JAUQPV010000331.1, forward strand.
TCGTACCGGCGGGCCTGCCGATTCAGCAGGAACCCGATACCGAGGCTCCCGACCAGGGAAATCAATACGGTCGAAAGAATAAGCTGGGTCCGTACGGACATAGACGAGCCCCCGCAGGATATTAGGTGTCGGGTGTTAGGTGTCGGGTGCTGGGTGTTAGGTAGATTACGAATCGTGGATTTCGAATTGTACATTGAGGGTAAAGTCCTGGCCCCCATGCCATCTTTCCGACCCGCAATCTCCATAGCACCCAGGACCCAACACCCAACACCGAATCAAACTAAGCCCTCGAATCGCTCGATGGCCTCCTCGACCCGTCGGACGGACAGGGCTCGGAGGCCCGTCGGAGCGCGACCAGACGGCAGGGGTGCCGTAAAGCAGGTCTCGACGCCCAGGCGGGCCAGGGCCTGGAGACGCTGTTCCATGTATGGCACGGGTCGGACCTCGCCGGTCAACGCCAGCTCGCCCATGGCGGCCCACCGGACGGGGACCGGCCGGTTACCGTAAGAGCTGGCCATGGCGAGGGCCACGGCCAGGTCCAGGGCCGGGTCCCGGGACTGAAAGCCGGCCGTCAGCTTGGCGTACACATCGAATCGGGAGAGGGGATACCCCAGCCGCCGCTCCAGGATAGCGCTTACGATGTGAAGCCGACCCAGGTCGATGCCCAAGGCCGTCCGGCGGCCTGCCGCGTAGACCGTCGGGGCGACCAGAGCCTGGACCTCGATGATCAGCGTCCGGGCACCCTCCATGATAGGGCAAAGGACAGCCCCGACCCGGGCCTGCAGGGCCTCCATGTCCAGCCACATCAGCGAGGGGTTCGGGACCTCCCGGAGGCCCTGCTCGGTCATCTCGAAGATGCCGACCTCCTGGACGGGACCGAAACGGTTCTTGACGGCCCGCAGGATTCGAAAACTGTAGTAACGGTCGCCCTCGAAGTACAGGACCCCGTCGACCATGTGTTCCA
>JAUQPV010000332.1 GCA_030550225.1 Acidobacteriota bacterium
CCTTCTACCTGGCCGCCGGCGGGACGGGCTTCGGTACCCGGTCGCTGATTCAATTCGTCCTGGACCAGGCGGGATGACGGAAACCTATCTCATAAACCCTCTCCCCGGGGGAGAGGGGGGTCGTGGGATTTATGAGACCGATTCGTAACATTAAGGGCCTAAGGTGGAGTAGTAAGGCAGGAGGGTGATGAAGGGAAAGAGGTCCTCCGTTGTCTCTGTTCAGACAATCGTTTACGGCAGGCCATTCCCCCTTACCCGGTACGCCCTCGCCTGGCCTTACTGCCTTACTGCTGACCTGCCTAATTGAGAGGCGACGATGGAATCCCTCAATCTCGTAGCGGCGGCCGTCGGGGGCCTCCTATCGTTCTTTTCCCCGTGCGTACTGCCGCTGATCCCGATTTACATCTCCATCCTTTCGGGCCTCAGTCATCAGGAGCTGGTGACGGCCACCCGGGAGCGGGAGACTGCCGTCCTTGTGCGCATCTTCGTACAAGCCCTGATGTTTGTGGCCGGTTTCAGCCTGGCCTTCATCTTGCTGGGTGCCTCGGCGTCCCTGGTCGGCCAGTGGCTCAGCGAGTACCGCGTGTGGCTCATCCGAGTCGGCGGCGTCCTGGTCGTCCTGTTCGGCCTGTACTTCCTGGGCCTGTTACGGCTCCCGGGGCTATCGCTGGAACGTCAATGGAGCTGGCGGCCCCGATCGATGAATGCGGTCGGCGCCTTCCTGATGGGTTTTGTGTTTGCCGTCGCCTGGACGCCCTGCGTCAGCTACGTCCTGGCGGGCATCCTGACGCTGGCGGCGAACGAGGCCCAAGTCTGGAAGGGCGTCGTCCTCTTGGCCGTGTATTCCCTGGGCCTGGGCGTACCGTTTTTGGTGACGGCCGTGGCGTTCGGCTCGATGGTGAGCTTTTTCAAGAAGGTCCGGGCCTGGCTTCCGGCTATCGAGAAGGCGGCCGGCGTGTTTCTCGTCGTCCTGGGGGTCCTCCTGATCGCCGGGGAATTCACGGCCCTGACGGCTCGGTTGGCCCGGCTCGGCACGTGGTTCGGCGGGTGACGCACCAGTGGACAGTCGTGGCATGAAGGGGGAGGTCTTTTCAGAAATCGGGCGTCTGGCCCGGTGGGGTCTTTTGAGTGTCCTGCTGGGTCTCCCGCTGACGTCCAATATGCTCCAAGGCGACGGACAAGCCTACTATGCGATGACGGAAGCCGTCTACTCGAACGGGTGGCCCGACCTGGACCAGGAATTGTATCTAAAGCTGGTCACGCACCGGGTGTTCTTCTTTGACTACACGACGGGCCGTTGGGTATCCCCCGTCTCCTTCGGCCTGGCCCTCGTGCAGGCGCCGTTTCTTTACGTCGGCGACCGCATCCTGGGGCGGCTCCCGCCTGTACGGGATTACGGCTGGGTCGTGTTTGGTCACACGCCGATCCCCTTCGAGCGGACCCTGGCGATCTGGCTCTCGGGGGTCGTGGCCCTGGCCGTTTTTTTGTGGGCCCTGGACGAGCTCCGCCGCCGGACCCTGTCGGAAAACCCCACGCCGGGAAAATGGGACCGGTTTCTCTTTCTGGCCGGCAGTGCCGTGACGGCCCCGGTCCTGCCGTATGCCCTCTTATCTCCGGCGATGCCCCACGCCTGGGAGGCGGCCGGGACGGCCCTCTGGCTTTGGGTATTCTATCGGCTCACGACGGAAGCCCGGCGTTCCGGTCGGCTCTGGTGGGCTCTGGGCTTCCTCTCCGGATGGCTCGTGAGCGTGCGGGTCATCAACGTCACGTGGGTCGTGGGGTTCGTCCTGTGGCGACTCCGGCCCCGGCGGGGCTGGTGGGCCGTCGTGCGGGCCCAAGGGCCTTCATGGGGATGGTTCGTCACCGGATTCCTGCCGTGGGTCCTGCTGGTCCTGGGATACAACCGCGTGGCCTATGGTCATTGGTTTCGGACGGGTTACGAGAGCGGTTTGTTCGTATGGTCATTCCCCCTGGGGACGGCGCTGAAGACGTATGCCCGTCTGGCCATTTTCTACCTATTTCATCCGGGGTACGGCCTCTTTGTGTGGTCGCCCGTCGCCCTGCTGGGTGTCCTCGGACTCCTCCGGCAGGTCCGCCGTCACGGCGGGGACCATCCGGCCGCCGGCATCTTAGCCTGCTGGCTGGCCTTCTGGCTGGGTCTGGCGACGTATCGGGTCTGGTGGGGCGATTTCACGATCGGGCCGCGCTTTTACGTCGTGATGGCCCCGTTCCTGGGGTATGGCCTGCTGGGGCTTTTGGTTCTCAGACCCGCCGCAACTTGGCGATGGAGACTCCTCCGAACCGGTGTGGGCCTTCTCATCCTGTATTCTGGCTTCCTCTACGGGACCCTCTCAGCATGGGCCGCCCGGTGGTACTTTCTCGACACGCTCCGGCCCGTCGTCCCGCAAAACGTGCGAATGACGCAGGTTCTTCGAGAAATAGTCCGAGTCGTCCAGGACAATCCCCCTCGAGTTTTATGGACTGTCGAGCCGGCACCGCCGTGGAAGCGAATGGCGGCCATCATGCTGGACCGGACCAGCCGGTCCGCGGCGCAGACGATCCGCCTCCAGTGGGGTGAGCCTCTGGCATACGATGCCCACCGGAGTCTACTCCGGCTTCCGCTCCGCCTGCAGGGACCCAAGTCGGTCTTGCAGGATTCAGGCTTTATCCTCTTGCAAATCTACCGCCATCGGGACGGTCGGCCCTTCCATCCGAGGGACTGGATCGCCTTCATCCAGCTGGGGCCTGTGAAGGAGCTGGCCAGTATGGAGGCCGTGACGGTCGATTTCCTCTTCCAGGGCGTCTCCGTGGATCCGACGGCCGGACCCCTTCGCCT
>JAUQPV010000333.1 GCA_030550225.1 Acidobacteriota bacterium
CGACCTCCCACCTGCCTGAGTGGGGCCCCTATCTCCTATGTCATGTCCTAACTCCAGATGTGGGGATTTCGGGAGCAGTGACGAGCCCCCTTCCGGAGACCCGACACCGGGACCTATCCTGCTTTTCGCTCTATAGCTACAATAGATGCCTTTCTCCGGAGGTCTCGACCCATGCGGATCGGCATCGGCCAGGTGAACCCGACCATCGGAGACTTTACCGGTAACCTCGAACGGATCATCCAGATGGTCCAGGAGGCGCAACGGGCCGGCTGTGACATCGTGATATTCCCGGAGCTCTGCGTCACGGGGTACCCGCCGAACGACCTGCTCCTGAAGCGGGCCTTCGTCGAGGCGTCCGTCCAGGCCGTCGAACGCCTTAAGCCGTACAGCCGGGACATCGCCATCGTCGTCGGCCACGTCGAGCCGAACCCTGGCGAGGGCCGTCCCCTATTCAATGCGGCGACCGTCCTCTTCGGCGGGGCCGTCCTCTTCAAGACCTACAAATCGCTTCTGCCGACCTACGATGTCTTCGACGAGGACCGCTACTTTGAGCCGAACCCTGACCCGAAGGTCTTTGACTTTCGGGGTCGGCGGGTCGGCCTTAGCATCTGCGAGGACTTCTGGAACGACAAGGACTTCTGGAAGACGCACCGCCTCTACCCCGGCCGAGAGCCTCGCCTGAACTATCACCTCGACCCCGTCGAGGTCCAGGTCCGCAAGGGGGCCGACCTCCTGGTGAACATCTCGTCCTCGCCGTATGTCCTCGGCAAGGTCGCCCTTCGCGAGGCGATGCTCCGGTCCCTGGCCTGCAAGTACGGCGTCCCGGTCGTCTACGTCAACCTCGTCGGGGCCAACGACGAGCTGATCTTCGACGGGTCGAGTCGAGTCTTCGACGGTCGGGGCCGCTGTATCTACCGGGCCCCGTCCTTTGAGGAGCACCTGGGCGTCGTCGACCTCGACGCCCCGACCGTCCTAACGGACGAACCCCCCTCGGAAGGGATGGCCTATCTCTATCAGGCCCTCGTCCTGGGCATTCGGGACTACCTCCGCAAGTGCGGCTTTCAAGATGTTCTCGTCGGCGTCAGCGGCGGCATCGACTCGGCCGTCGTGGCGACCCTGGCCGTCGACGCCTTGGGGCCCGATCACGTCACGGGTGTCTTCATGCCTTCTCGGTACACGTCGCCCGAGAGCGTCGAGGACGCCACGGCCCTGGCCCGAAACCTCGGTATCCGATGGCATGTCATTCCCATCGACGGCATCTTTGGGGCCTTCCTGGGGGAACTCCACCGGGTCTACGAGCCGCCCGGCGGCGTCGCCGAGGAGAACCTCCAGGCCCGCATCCGGGGCACGATCCTGATGACGTTGTCCAATCGCTGGGGCGCCCTGGTCCTCTCGACGGGCAATAAGTCCGAGCTGGCCCTCGGCTACTGCACGCTGTACGGCGACATGACGGGCGGTCTGGCCGTCCTCGGCGACGTCCCCAAGATGATGGTCTATGAGCTGGCCCGCTTCTTGAACCGGGAGACGGAACGCATCCCGGCCCGCTGTTTCACGAAGCCTCCGTCGGCCGAACTCCGACCTGGCCAGCGAGACGAGGACGACATCCCGCCCTACCGCGTCGTCGACCAGATCATCCGGCTGTACGTCGAGGAGGAGATGAGCGTCCCCGAGATCGTCGCCCAGGGGTTTGACGCTGAGACGGTCCGGCAGGTCGTCCTCCGCATCGACCGCAACGAGTACAAGCGGCGGCAGGCCCCGCCGGTCTTGAAGGTCACGTCCCGGGCCTTCGGGAGCGGCCGCCGCATGCCCATCGCCCAACGGTTCCGGCACGAAGCCCTCGCCCCGTGAAATCCGGTCGCCCCGAATAGAGCATTGCGAGTTTCGAATTGCGGATTGCGAATTGTGAATCGTGAATTGGCGCGGGATGCGAGATGCGGGTCGGTCGAACCCCGAACGCTCAGTACCCGATAGCCCCCATCCCTAATTTCCAATCCGCAATTCGCAATCCGCAATCGGAGGTGGCTCATGCGTCGGGTTGTGGCGGTGGCCTTCGTAGCCGTCCTGGCGATGGCCTCGGGCGCCCGCGCCCAGGCCGTCAAGGCGTCTCAATTCGTCGCCCTCGAGTCCAGCCGGATGGTCGAGGGCAGGACCCTCGAGTTCTACCTCACTCACCGGGCCGACGGCCTGCTTGGGGAGGAAGGGACGAACCTCAACAACCTGTTTGGGTTCGATACCCTCGTGTGGGTCGGCTATGGCCTCGTGTGGGGCGTCCGGGACTTCTGGACGATCGGGGCCTACCGGGCCGTGGCCAATAAAAACTTTGAGGTCTGGACCCGCTTCGGGTGGACGCCCACGGAGGGTCCCGTCACGACCCACCTGGCCGTCCGGGGGTCGGTCAACTTCAGTACGGACAAGGACTTCAACCGACGGGTCGACGCGAAGGTCCGACCGGCCGTTCAGGTCATCGCCGGGGCCAGCCTGGGCCGTTTGAGCCTGACCGTGGTGCCTTCGTTCGTGGCAAACCCGGCACCGTTTCCGACCGACGAGGACCACACTTTGGCCGTCGGGATCGGGATCGCCCTTCAGATCACGGAAAATATCAGCCTGGTCGGGGAGATCACGCCCATCGTGTCCGGCTTTCGGGTCCGGGACGACCAGGGCCGGTCTCACCCGAGCTGGGGCGTCGGGGTCCAAAAAGAGGTCGGCGGCCACGTCTTCACGCTCCTCATCACGAATCAAGTGTGGTCTACGCTGGACCGCTACCTGCCGGGGATGACGACGTCCAAGCCCCGCCTGGGGTTCAACCTCATCCGGCGGTTTGCGTT
>JAUQPV010000031.1 GCA_030550225.1 Acidobacteriota bacterium
GGCTGATGGTAGAGGCGCCGCCGGCGATGATGGAAGCCCTTCGGACTTACGGAGAGGCCATCGGGACGGCCTTTCAAATCGTCGATGATATCTTGGACCTCACGACCCCACCGGAGCGGTTGGGGAAGACGCCGGGTAAAGACGTGCAGGCTTCCAAGGCGACCTACCCCCGCGCCGTCGGCCTCGAACGGGCATGGGCGGACGCCCGGACGTTCCGAGACCGGGCCATCGAGGCCATTCGGCCGTGGGACGCGCGTGGCCTCTTGACGGCCCTGGCCTATCTTATCACGGAGCGGCAGGCGTAGAGCATGGCTCTTCCGATTCTTTCTAAGAAGCCCGGTCATGACCTGGTCGACGGCTACGTGTACGGGCCCGTCCGGTCTCGGCGACTGGGCTGGTCGCTGGGTATCAATTGGTTTGCCCCGAGGACAAAGGTCTGCAACTTCGACTGCGTTTACTGCCAGTTGGGTCCGACGGACCGGCTTCCCCGTCGGGAGGACTTTGTGAATCCGGCCGTATTTACCTGTGAGGTCGAAGCTGCTTTTGCCCGTATCGCGTCGGCCGGCATTCCCGTCGACGTCATCACGATTTCCGGCAATGGCGAGCCGACCCTCCATCCCCAGACGCCGGACCTCATCGACCGCGTCTTGGCCGCCCGGGACCAGTACTTTCCGACGGCCCGCACGTGGATCCTGACGAATGGGAGCCGGATTCATGTCGAGGGGGTCGCCCAGGCCCTGAACCGACTCGACGAACGAGCCGTGAAGCTGGATGGGGTGGGCGCTTGGTTCGTCGACGTCGATAAACCCCTCTTTGGCTTTCGGTGGGAAGACTTTGTCGAGGGCCTCCGAAAGCTCCGTGACTACCATCTCCAAGTCATGGTCGTGAAGGGCCAGGGCGAAAACATTGCACCTGCCGCCCTGGCCGAGTGGGTCGAATGGGTCCGCCGGCATGGGCTTTGCCCCAAGAGCATCCAGCTCTATACGGTCGACCGTTTCCCGGCCTATGACGGCGTCTGGCCCCTGTCTCGGTCCGAGATGGCGCAGGTGGCCGACCGCTTGGCCCAGGCGCTCCCGGGTGTGCCGTTGGAAGTCGTCTGGCCTGAGGAATTCGGGACCTGGGATCGAGAGCCCGGGGTCATCCACGGGGAGTAGGCGAACCGATCCGCTCGGTCCGTGAGAATCCCGATTTTTAAGGACCCAACACCCAAGACCTAACCCCAGACCTCATAAAATCGTCAGACTTTCTATTTTTCGCCTTCCATTTGCATTTCCCAAAATCCCCTTGATTTTCAACGCCATCCGGCGGCACCTCCGGGACTCCGGGGGTCGGACAAACCCAGGTAGCCGTCCTGCCATCGCCAGATCATTTGGACTCGTCCCAACGTTGGGACAGGCTGGAGGCGGTACCCCATCCCTTGCAGGACCCGTAGGGTATCCCCTGAAAAAGCCGTCGGCTCATACCGGATCTCATCCGGTGTCCATTGATGGTGGAAACGGGGGGCCGTCACGGCCAGAAACGGTTCCATCTGGAAGACGAGCACGTTTTCCAAGACTTGGTAGACAGTCGTGACGATGGTCGCCCCGCCGGGTGAACCCAAGAGGCCAAGGACCTGCCCGTCCCGGACGACGACGGTCGGGGTCATCGAGCTAAGCATACGCTTCCGAGGTCCGACGGCGTTGGCGTCCCCACCCGTCAGGCCGTAGAGGTTTGGGACGCCCGGCTTGAGGCTAAAGTCGTCCATCTCGTTATTTAGGAGGATGCCCGTACCGGGGACGATCACACCGGCGCCGAAGAGGTCGTTGAGGGTGTATGTCACGGCGACGGCCATCCCCTGGGCGTCGAGGACCGAGTAGTGGGTCGTCTCGGGAGATTCCTCATGCAAGGGTCTTAAAGTCGGTCGGACGGTCTCGGCCGGCCGGACTTGATAGGGCCGGATTTTTTGGGCCATCGCTTGGAAGTAGGCCGGTGTGTCCAAAAACGGCGGGAAGGGAGTCTTGTCGGGGTCGCCCATGTGGTGAGCCCGCTCGGCATAGGCCTGCTTGGCGGCTTCGACGACGAGGTTCACGTGGAGAGCGCTATGCCAGCCTACGTCGGGGGTCCGGAGGTTTTCCAGGACGGTGAACATGAACTTCAGCATCCATCCGCCGGCCGAGGGGAGGGGCATGCTGAAGACCGTGGCGTCTCCTACAGAGAACTGAACGGGCTCTCGCCACACGGGACGGTATTCGGCCAGGTCCTGTCGGGTGACGCGGCCCCCGTGGCGGCGCATCGCCTCTTCGATAGCTTCAGCGACCCATCCCGTATAGAAACCCTGGGCACCTTGGGCGGCGAGGGTGCGCAGAGTTCGGGCCAGCTCGGGTTGAACGATGCGACCTTTGGGTTCGGTCCCGTCGAAGAAGATGCGTGCGAATTCCGGGTCTTTTAGGAGTCGGTCCCGATCCCGGCGGAGGGCCAGGTAGAGGCTTGTATCCGTTTCAAAGCCCCGGGCCGCCAGCTCGATGGCCGGTCGGAGGAGTCGGGGCCAGGGAAGCCGGCCGAAGCGCCGATGAGCTTCAAAGAGGCCGGCGGGCGTACCGGGAACAGCGACGGCCAGGTATCCATGGGTACTCAGGCCGGGTATCACGTTGCCCGCCGGGTCCAGGTACATACCGGGCGTCGCCTGGGCCGGGGCTTGTTCTCGGAAATCGAGGGCATAGGTTCCCGAGTCCGGCTTGTAGATGATCATGAAGCCACCGCCACCGACGTTGCCGGCCTGGGGGAACAGGACGGCCAGGGCGAATCCCACGGCGACGGCGGCATCGACGGCGTTCCCGCCCTGGCGCAGGATGTCGGCTCCGATGATAGCGGCTTGGGGATGTTCACAAACGACGACGCCCTGCCGGGCAAAGGCGGCCTTTTCGGCGGCCTCACCGGGCGAAGCGCATAGGGCGAAGAGCCAAGGGCAAAGAGCCCAGAGCAAGGAGCCAAGGACTCTATGCGCGATGCGTTTTGCTCCTGGCCCTATGCTTCTTGCTCCCGGCTCATCATGGAGTTTCGTTCGCGCCACCACCGCTCCAGTTCCTCCCATGCTCGAACGATCGGAATCGGACGGAGTTCCTGTCGGATGATCGAGCCATAGGGCCGATGCCACACCCGGCTGTCCATCAGGGCCAAGATGCCGGTATCCGTCTGGGTTCGGATGAGCCGCCCCAGGCCCTGTCGGAGGAGCGTGATGGCCTTGGGAAGCTGGTAGGCATGGAAGGGGTCCTGACCCGCCCGACGGATCGACTCGATGCGGGCCTGGACGACCGGGTCGGAGGGTACCTCGAAGGGGAGTTTGTCGATGATGACACATCGCAGGGCCTCGCCGGGAACGTCGAAGCCTTGCCAGAAGCTGGCTGTCGCCACCAGCACGCTGGAGACGTTCGCCTGAAAGCGTTCCATCAGGGTCCGTCGGGGCAGGCGGCCTTGCTGGTAGACCGTCCAGGGGACCCGCTCCTCCAGGTAGGCGGCGACAGCCTGCATGTTTTGGAGGCTTGTGCAGAGGACCAGGGTGCTCCCGCCGACCAGGCGGACGAGGGCCTCGACCCGCCGTTGAAGCTCAGGAACGAAGGTCGGGTCTCGGGGATCCGGCATGTCCGGAGGAATCCACAAGCGGGTCTGCTGACGCCATCGGAAGGGGGACGGGATCGAGAGGGACCATCGACCATGGACCATCGACCCCGGACCCATCTCGGTAGGGGGGAGTTGGACGTCCCGGGACGAGGCGCTCTGGACGGCCCGGGTGGGCCCGTGATCGGGAGGCTGGGGCCCCGCAGTCCCTTCCCAAGTGAGGCCCAGACGCTCCGCTAAGAAGTCAAAGCGGCCCCGGTATGTCAGGGTCGCCGACGTGAGGACGACCGAGCGAAAGCGGGGCCAAAGCCATTCGGCCAGCAGGGGGCCGACCTGCAGAGGCGTCGCGCATAGGGTCCATCGGGGTTCATTCGCCCGGTGGGCCATCGGTGCCGACGATTCCGCATATCGGACGAGGTCGTCGTCGGCGTCCCCTGCAAAGACGTCGCACAGGGTCGCCAACTCCGAGGCCCACAGGCTGAACTGGTCCCGCTCTTCCTCCGGCAGGGGCAGGCCCTGGACCCATGCCATTAAGCTCTGAAGAGTCGCCTTCAGATGGGTCAAGCGACGACTCAACTGGGCATGTTGGCGACAAAATTCAGACCAGGAAACCCGTAGGGGAGATTGCGGAATGCGGATCGCGGATTGCGAATTTTCGGTATGCACGACTCGCTGTTCGCCCCTTGCTTCACGGCCAAACAAGGCCAACGCCTCCGTACGGATTCGGCGCTCATAGGCCCGCCACTGGCGTAGGGCGGTGTCCGACATTCGCTCACTGACCTGGACGGACGTATCCAGTTCCTGCAAAAACCGGTGAAGGTCGACGAAACTTAACGTGAGGGTCAGGGCCGAGACGGCCGTCTCCTCCAGCATGTGAGCTTCATCGATGACCAGGTGAGGAATGTCGGGAAGCAGACGACGGTCCCGATAGGTCCGAACACGGGCGTCGGCCAGAAGGAGGTGATGGTTGACGATCACGACCTGGGCCCGTTCGGCTTGCCGCCGGGCCTCATAGAGGTAGCAGTCTTGAAAGAAGGCGCATCGGGGCCCCATGCAAGTCTGGGCATCGGCCGTCAGTTCGGGCCATAGGGGGTGATCTTCGGGGAGGCCGTCGAATTCGGCCCGATCGCCGGTCGACGTCCGCCGGACCCAGGACTCCAGCCGACGGGCAAGCCGTGCGTCCAAGATCAGGGGTGGGGCTTGTCGCCAACGGTTCCACTTCCAGAGGCACAGGTAATGAGACCGGCCTTTTAGAACGGCGGCCGAAACCTGCAGACCACAACGCGCCAGCAGGGGGATGTCCTTCCGGGCAAGCTGTTCCTGCAGAGCGATCGTACCCGTCGCTACGATGATGGGGTGCGACCCAACGACGGCCGGGACGAGGTAGGCCAAGGTTTTCCCGATACCCGTCCCCGCCTCGACGATGACCCGTCGACCTTCGGCCAAGCCTTGGGCGACGGCCTGAGCCATCTGGAGCTGACCTGGCCGAAACTCGAACTCCGGCAAGCTTTCCCGAAGACGACCCTCAGGTCCAAACCAGGCTTCCATTCGCGATTTGCCATTCGCCGTTCGCCATCTTCAGGAGGTCGCCGTGCACTTGACCTGGCGGATGAAGGGCCGGATGGGGTCGTCCGTCTGGACTCGGAAGACGACGCAGAGCTTACGCTCACCTGTATTCTCGTCCGTGTAAGGCCCGATCTCGATGACTTCGCCGTTGTATAGCTTTTGGCCCACCGTGATCGTCTCCGATCGCTTCAGGCCCGAACCCCGCACGAGGGCAAAATACTTCCCTTCCCGTTGGAAGATGCCCATCACGGCCACTTCCTCGACCAGGAGGTCGGCCACGCTCCGAATTTCTCGGCGCTGACTCTTATCCTTGACCCGAAGGGTCAGGTTCTCAAAGGGGTCCCGACCCTCTTCATAGTGAAAGTTGGGGTCATGGACCCCGATGGTCTCCGTAGGAGGCGTGGATGGCGCCGGCGTCGGTGGGCTCGGTGGGGGCTTCTGGGCCTGCTGGGCCCATCCGATCCCACCGACCAGGAGACCGGCGATAAGGACACGATAAATCCATCGATATCGCACGGTCCACCTCCGCATGAAGTTGAATTTAAAGATACGAGATGCGAGATACGGGATGCAAGATGGATGTTAGGTGTTGGGTGCTGGATGGAAGCTAACATCCAACACCCCTTGCTTAGAAACCGCTGGTCTCCGGACGTTGATACCGAATGAGACGGTGGAGGAGACGTAATTCCAGGGGGTGCCGGTACCATCGGAGGTGATACCGCCAGGCGGCCGTCAAGCGGAGGACCCCCCGGGCCAGGCCCCGGAGCCGGGGGTCCGTGACTGTCGGGTAGTAGGCATTGATGACGTACTGGAAGTCCCGGATCTGCCGACGCAGGGGGTCCTTCAGCCAGGGCATGTGGACACTCCGCCGCTGGATGAACTCCTGCCACTGGGGGCTGAGCCACTCTTCCAGGGTCTCGGGGAATCGAAAGCCCCGGGCCTTCGCCTGCTCATAGAGTTCGCCGGCGACCGGGACCGGCGTATAGATGTATAGGACGATCTCGGCGTCAGGGTTGACCCGCTTGACCCGTCGGATGAACTCCATCGTCTGGTACGCGTCGGCCTCCGGGTCCGGGGGGTTGCCGAGGACGAAGGAAAATTCGGGGACGATCCCGTAATGCCTCATCTTTTCGGCGATCTGCAGGGTCTTCTCGACGGTCGCCGTGCCGCCCTTGTTCATCCGTCGCAGGGTCTCGTCAGAGCCCGATTCGGCGCCCAAGAAGACCATCCGCAGGCCGCTGTCCCGCAGGAGGCGCCACGTCCGTTCCGAATAATGCAAGAGCGTGTCGATGCGGGCCTCTCCCCACCAGGCGACGCCGAGGTCCCGAATCCGCTCGGCGAATTCAGCCGTCCGGGCCTCATGGACAAAGAAGTTGTTGTCGTAAAACTCGACGGCGTTGGCCCCCCACTGCTCGACCAGGTCGCGCACGACCCGGGCCGTGCGTTCGGCCGACTGGGCGTACCAACGACCGTTGACCATATTGACGACGGCGCAGAAGTTGCAGAGGAAGGGGCACCCGTAGCTCGAATGATGGGCGAGCGTCCGAGTTCCCAGGAAGGTCCGCCGGACGTACCGAGGCATGGCGACTCGGTGATAGGGAAAGTCGGGCAGGCGGTCCGGATGGGGAATCGGGGCCAGGCCGCTCGAGACGACCTCGCCGGTCTGGGTATCCCGGTAAGCAAGGCCCGGGAGGGCCCTCGGGTCGTCGTCCCGCCGGAGGGCCTCGACGAGGGCCCGGAAGACGAGTTCCCCGTGACCCCGGACGACATAGTCCACGTAGTCGGCCCGTAAGCACACATCGTAATGCTGGGTCGGGAAGTAGCCGCCCCAGACGATGGTCAGGCGGGGATGACGAGCCTTGAGCCAGCGACAGACGGGAACGGCACCGGCCAGTTGGGGACCGGGCATGACAGTCACGCCCAGGACGTCAGCTCCCGTCTCCCGGACGGCCCGGTCCAGCGTGGCGATGGGGTCTGGCTCTAAGTTCCCGTCGATGACGACGTAGTCGTGCGCCCCCTCCAGGACGGCTCCCAATGCCAAGAGGGACAAGGGCAGGACCGGCTTCCGTTGGGGCGTGCTCGGCGGATTATACAAAACGATCGTCACGGTGGCCTCGGTATAGGACAATGAGGCAGTGAGGCCATAGGGCAATAAAGCAGTTGTTAAGTGTTAGATATTATAATCGGGACGATGCGGTACACGGTCCAAATCTCCCCGAAACGGCGCCGTCGGGCGATGGGCTCGACGAGAAAGTCCCGAACCCGGAAATGCTGAAGAAAGCTTACCTCGTCCGAAACCGACGACAGGAGCACGAGGGCCCAGCCGTAGGTAGTCAGATGGTCTCTCAAGCCGGCGGCAAACCGTTCGATGACGTCCGTCGACCACAGGGCCCGCTCCAGATCGTCTCGGGGTTCGCCCCGTAAGTACGGCGGATTGAACAAGACCACATCGAACCGCTCTCCCGGGATGGGCTCGAATAAGTCTCCCTGGTGCACCTCAACCCGGTCCTCCAGTCCGTGCAGGAGGACGTTTATCTGAGCGCATCGGACGGCCGTCGGACTGATGTCGACGGCTACGACCCGTCGGGCCCACTGAGCCGCAAAAACGGCGCCGACGCCCGACCCCGTGCCCATGTCCAAGACGGTGGAACCCGGCGGGATCCACCGCTCGTTCAGTGTTTCCGCCAGAAACTCACCGGTCTGGAAGATCTTCGGATTGAAGACCCCCGGGAGGACCACGATGGGTTTGCCGGCGACCGTCTCCATCACGAGCCGGTTGTATCGATGCCGCTGGAAGACCCGGAAGTACCCCTGGGCCCACGCCCGCCCCGCGGCTCGCCGAACGCTTTCCAAGAACGCTGACGGATACGGGCGGGGTTTCCTCCGAACGGCTCCTTCGTCATCCTGCATCCCACCTCCCACATCTTGCATCCTGCATCCCACAATCACGAGGAACCGGGCCGGCTCCCGACGTCCCAAGAGCCGGGCCTGCCAGGGCCGTAGGGCCCAGCGCCACCCGTAAAACGGGCGGATGAAGGTCCACCGAAGGTCCAGCGCCTCTGCTAAGCCCTGAAGACGGTCATATGTCAGATAGTGCTCGCTGGGGAGGGCGTCCGAAGGGAATCCGTACCTACGAACGAACTCGGCCTTCCGCTCTTGGACCATCTGGCGGCCGCTGGCCGCGTCCCGGTACACCGGCGAGTCCATGACGATGACCCGACCGTCGGAGCGCAGGACCCGTAGGGCCTCGGCCAGCGTGACCACGTAGTCCGTCGAGTAATGCAAAGAAGCGTTGAAAAGAGCTACGTCAAATTGCCCATCGGCAAAGGGCAAGCGGTCGAATTCGGCCTGCACGGGGAGAAAGGCCACGTCATAGTGCACGTGAGCGCCAAGACCGTCCCAGGTATTCGTGATCAGGTCCACGGCCACGGCGACGTGACCCTGACAGGTCAAGCGATACGACAGCCATCCATTGCCGGCCCCGAGGTCCAGGACCCACAGGGGTCGACCCCGTCGGCGAGCCAGGGGATCGAGGACCCGACGGACAAAGGTTTGGAAACTTTTTGCCCGAATCCGCCAGTCGGCCCGAAAGCGACCCGACCGGTCTTCGAACGGCAGGGCCCGATAGTAGGCCGGGTCGTCGGCACCCCGGCCTTCGGCCCGGCGGAGCGTCTCGTAGTCCCGAAGGAAAGCTCGAAAGAAGGCGGCCCGTTCAGGCGGCAGGAAACGCCATATACCGTCCACGCACGGATAGTCCACCCAGCAGGCCGGGCAGTGCATCGTCTCCGGTCCTTCGACCGTCAGCGGCCGACGACACCTCGGGCAAGCCCAGTGGAGTTCCTGAAGCCATTCCATTGTAAAACGAAGTATCCCCGAGGACCCGTTTGGAAGGCCCATCTTCATAGGCCTACCGCCCGCCAAAATATCGGACCACAGACCTGCTTCTCCCATGTCGAGTCCCGTCGACCATGAGTCCACATCGGCTCACCGAACTTTTCCGGTACGCCACATGGGGAAACCCGGGACCGTGTCAGGTCCGGGGCCCATAGTCTACGGTCTGGGGGCTCTCCTTCACCAAGACCATCAGGTAGTGGTCGCCCAGCCAGGCCGCCAGCGGGAGATGGCGGATACGCCGTTCCCACCGCTCGAGACGCTCCAGCAGACGGGGTCGTCGCTCGACCCAGTGACTCAAGTCCGTCGGAGGAAGCAGGACCCCGAGGCCGACCGTTTGGACAGGTCGGAAGTAGGAGCCAAATTCAGCCCGCAGACGCCTGGGCGAAGGATACCAGACGCGGAGGGTCGTCCCATTGCCGAGACGGGCTGGAGCCCCGGGCTGGAAACGCCGAAAGGCCGTCCGGACCCGTCCGTGAAGCAGGTGCCACCCGACTTCCCACAGACAGAGAGGGCCCATCGGGACCAGGACGACGTAGCCGCTTGGCCGGACCCACCGCGCCAGGACCGACGCCAGGGCGCGACGGTCCTCGATGCAGTTTGGGACGCCGAAGTTAGCCAGGGCTCCATCCCACAGGGACGGGACGGAGTGACGAAGCGACGGAGTGACGAAACGATGGGGGGGCCGAGTAGCGAGGGATGAGGGGCGGGAAAACCAATCACCGAAGTCATCACCCCTCTCGTAGCCCGTATCCCGCATCTCGTTCAGATCCATTTGCACGAACTCGATGCGGTCGGCGACACCGGCGGCCTCGGCCTTCTCACGGGCGACGGCCAGCATGGCCGCCGAGGCATCCAGGGCCGTCACGGCAATGTCCCGCCGGGCCAGCCAGACGGCGTCCTCGCCGGTCCCGCACCCGAGGTCGATCACGCGGTCGCCCGGCTGAAAGACCCGTTCGAGGCAGTCCCAGACGACAGCCCGAAGCCGCCGGCCCAGGGGCCGATCCGTGAATCGGGTATCGTAGTGGACCGCCACAGCGTCGAAGGGATGGGTCATGCCCGGCCTCTCTACCATCGTGGTGACGTGATGTCGTGACGACGTGACGAAGCCAATCCCCTGGCCGCTTCGCCCCGGCGCTTCTGGTTGGACCTCGTCACGCCATCACGTCGTCACGACGTCACTTTTCATTCCACCTCCCGCCGTGTGAGCCACATTCCGACCCGTCCGATGCGGGCGTTGGCCCATGCCTTGGCCATTCGCCAGTAGTCGGGACGGGACCGTTGCCGTTGCTTATGCCACTGGACCTCGCCGACCATCCACCGGATGGCGAACGCATAGAACCGCCGGGAATGACGGCCGGCGACGGTAAGGTCCCGGTCCGAACCCTCGTCCCATGGCTTGCGGGCGACGATGCGGTCGGCCACGAGGTCGTAGTAGGGCGTTCCCTTGATGGGGTAAGCGACGGTCGTCAAGAAGACGTCGGGGTCGGCTTCCTTGAGGAACTCGACGGTCGCCTGGATGTCGGCCACGTCTTCCCCCTCGTAACCCAGCATGATGAAGACGCCGGTCTCGATTCCATACCGTCGAAGCAGGCGGATGACCCACCGCGCCCGCCCGGCGTTGACCCGCCGGTCCATGGCGTCCAAGACTCGCTGGGAACCGCTTTCGACGCCGACCCACAGTCGGCGACAGCCCATCTCGGCCAGCGTGCGGACGACGTCCTCGTTGAGGCGGTCTTCCCGGGAGATGGTCTCGAAGGGGACCCGCAGGCCCCGCCGTTTGAGTTCCTCGGCGTACTGGAAGAACCAGCCGTAGTGGATGGTGAACACGTCGTCGGCGTACCACACCATATCGGGACGGTACGTCTGGACGATCATCTCCAGTTCGTCGGCGACGTTTTGGGGCGAGCGCCGTCGGTGGCTGTAGCCGAAGACGGCATGACTGCACCAAGTACAGGTGTACGGGCATCCTCGGGCCGTGATAAGCGACACGGAGCCCATCCCGTGACGTTCCCGCCAGACCCGGACGTACGTCGGGATGTCGATGGCCGCCCGGTCGGGAAATGGCAGGGCATCCAGGTCCGAAATGAAGGGGCGGGGGTCGGTCCGGACGATGCGCCCGCCGTCCTCCCGGTAGACGATGCCCCGGATCGTTTCCATGCCCGTAGGCCCTTTCCGAAGCAGATGGGGGAGGAGCTCCTCCATCGTGAGTTCGCCTTCGCCGATGACGACGACGTCGGCACCCCGCCGGAGATACTCCTCGGCGTAATTGGCTGGCTCGGGTCCCCCCAGGACGACCGTCGCCCCCAGCTCCTTGCAGAAGCGGACCATACGAAGCACAGTGGGCCGAGTGAGCAGGTTGCAGTAAATCCCGACGACCGGGGGCCGCCTCTGCCGGATGTAAGTGACGAAGTCGTCCCACCGATGGAACGTCGTGTCGAAGACAGCCACGTCGAAGCCCCGGGCCTTGAGGTAGGCCGAGATGTACAGGATCCCCAGCGGGGGATAAGGCTTCATGACGGCCCGCTCGTGGGGGTCCTCGGCCAAGAAGTAGCCATGAGTCAACAAAACGTCCATGGGGGCACCCCGGGTCCGGCAGTCCGGCCATTCGGCACCAGGGTAGCACGGCAAAAGGGAGTCCCCGGTCGTGCGACCTTACCGCCGTACTGTCCCCTTTCACGCTATCCGGGGCGGTCGGCTAAGCCTGAGGCGTCGGCGTGGCGGCTTCCTCCGGGCTGAGTTCCGTCGGGAGCGGCCCCATCCCGACGTGGGGCTTCCGACGGAGTCGGTGGAGACGGTGCCAGTCGAAGGGCAGGCTCAGAGCGTACCGGAACATGGCCAGCGTGTGGCGGAGGAATCGCCGCGGGGGGCGGCCGGGGTGGCGCAAAAACTGCCATAGTTCGGCCCCGTATTTTCGGACCCGAAACTCCTTGTGCAGGACGACGTGAAGTTGACGGTAAAAGGCCGTCGAGTAGGGACCCCGATACAGCATGGCCAGGTCGGCCGAGTCGACCCAATTCTGCCGCAGGCCCAACTGGTCTTTGACCCGCTCGTAAAACTTGGTCCCCGGCAGGGGATAGGACACGGAAATCCCGATGTCGTCCGGCCGGCAAGCTCGGACGAGGCGAAACGTCTGCCGGATGTCGTCCCATGTCTCCCCGGGGTAGCCAAACTGCAAGAAGAAGCCGACCTGGATGCCGGCCGCGTGCAGGCGCCGGGTGGCCTCGACGACTTGCTCGACGCGAATGCCCTTCTCCATGGC
Organism: Acidobacteriota bacterium; assembly: GCA_030550225.1. Taxonomy (GTDB): domain Bacteria; phylum Acidobacteriota; class HRBIN11; order HRBIN11; family HRBIN11; genus HRBIN11. The sequence goes on from JAUQPV010000031.1 coordinate 12,314, forward strand.
GTCCAGGATTTTCTGAGAGCCCGATTCGGCCCCGACCCAGACGATCTGGCAACCGGCCCGGCGCAATGCCTCGACTTCACCCTCCCGCAGGAGGAGGTCGGCCCGGCTCAAGCATTTGAAGGGCGTACGTAAACCCTGGGCTTCGACAAGGTCTGCGAACCGTCGGAGCCATCCGGGTTGGAGACCCAGGATGTCGTCGCAGAACCAGATATGGTCCGGGGCATAGGTCTCCTTCAGCCACCGGAGCTCGGCAACGACATTTTCTGGGCTCCGCACGTTGTACCGCTGACCCCAGATGGGCTTGGCACACCAGTTGCAGTGGTACGGACAGCCCCGCGTAGTAACCATATTCATCGAAAAGTACCCGTGCCGGCGGTGCCAGATTTCCCGATAGCGGTCGACGTCGACGAGGTCCCAGGCCGGAAATGGCAAGGCGTCGAGGTCCCGGATATCGGGCCGGCGGGGCGTCCGAATAAGGGTTCTACCCTGCTGGGGGTCGATGAAGGCCAGGCCAGGGATTTCCGGCAGGGGCGTGTCGGTCCGGTCCGTCAGTCGGTCCAGGAGTTCGCCCAAGGTGAGTTCGCCCTCACCGATAAGGACGAAGTGGGCTCCGTGAAGTAAGTAGAGTTCAGGGTGGTCCGTGGCGTCGGAGCCGGCGACGATGACGGTACAACCGCGACGGCGGGCCATCTCGATCATCGTGAAGGCCGCCTGCCGCATGCGGAGTAAGCACATCTTGGACAGGTAGTTGAAGTTGTCATCGTAGAGGACGGCGAAGCGGGGCTGTTCCCGGGCCAGGGCCCGGTCCCAGTCGGATTCGGACTCGGCTAACATGGCGTCGAAGAGGGCGACGTCATAGCCCCGTTGACGCAGGAAGGAAGCGGCGTACAACGTCCCCAGGGGTGGGTACGGCTGCAGAGCCGCCCACATCTTGGGGTCCAGGCGCAGGTAATAAGACTGGCCCAAAAGGACCTGGTGCATCACACCCTGCCAGCGGGGACGGGACCGACGGGTTCTTTATAAAGCTTTCGGTTTTCCTTGTCAAATGCGACTTGGATGGGACGGGCTATAGTCTTCGACAGGTCGGCGGATGGGCGGCCAACTTCCCCGCCGTTGACACCCTGGCGGGACCTCTCCAGAATGGTCCCGACATTCGCAAGAAAAGCGACGGGAGGCGGTGCCGTATGTCGTCCCGGCGGGCTACTCTTCTCGGCCTGGGTTGGGTCCTGGCGGCCGTCCTGATACCGCCGGTATGGGCCCAGAATGAGCCCCGGGTGGAGTCTCCCCGGCTGGATGAGATCAGCGTCGTCGTGATCGACCCGGGTCATGGAGGGAGCGAAGCGGGGACGGTGTCGCCGACCGGGATCACGGAAAAGGACGTCACCCTCAGCATCGCCCGTCTTCTGAAGCACCTGCTGGAAAGTCGGCTGGGTCTTCAAGTCTTACTGACCCGGGAGGACGACCGGGCCGTCGACTTGGACACTCGCACGGCTATCGCCAACAACCTACATGCCGACCTGTTCATCAGCATTCACGCCAATGCGGCCATGCGGGGTCGGGCGACCGGCGTTGAGACATACTACTTGAGCACGGACTGGCTGGATGAAGAAACGCGTAAGCGTCTTTCGGTGAGTGAGCCCGGCGCCTTTACCCCCCGAAGTCCTTCGAATGCTCAAGACCCGCTGGCCCTGATCCTTTGGGACATGGCCCAGATCGCCTACTTGGAGGAGAGTAGTCGGCTGGCCCAGACGATCCAACAAACGCTCAACCAGGAACTGGGTCTTCCGGACCGGGGTGTCAAGCAGGCGCCCTTCCGGGTCCTGATGGGCGCCCAGATGCCGGCCGTGCTGGTCGAGGTCGGCTTCCTGGACAATCCCGAGGAAGCCCGTCGGCTTGCTGACGGGAGGTATCAGGCTCGCTTAGCCGAGGCCCTCTACCGGAGTATCGAGCGCTACCTATTGACCCGTCAGGCCCTGCAGGCCCCGCCCCCCTGAGGCCGAACAGGCCGGTCATGATAGGGTCAACCGATTGGCGCCGCTCTTTTGGAACATTTGAAGTCCCGCCGGAAAAGGCCTATCTTTTACGAATTTGCATGTCACCACGCCTTTATCCCGGAGGTCACTGATGAGTCGGCAAGAAATCATCGTCGGTGTGGGGGGTGAGGCCGGTGAGGGTATCGGCCGGACAGGTGACGCCATCGCCAAGATAGCGGCCCGCCACGGCCTTCATATATATGCCTACAACAGCTATCAGTCCGTGATCCGAGGCGGCCACGTCTGGCTTCGGATCCGGATAGCGACCGAAAAAGTCCATAACCACGGTGACCATCTCCACGTCCTAATCGCCCTGAATCAGGACACGTTCGACCGACACCTGCGAGAGGTTACTCCAGATGGCTGGGTCCTGTTCAACACGGAGGTCGTCCGGGTCCCGGAGGACCACCGGGGCGACTTGCACTATTGTGGGGTTCCCTGCAAGGCCATCTGTAAGGACTTAGGCTACAAACCTGTCATGCAAAATACGGTCCTCTTGGGGGCAGCGGCCTGGATCCTGCAGTTTGATTTCTCGTACGTCGAAGGGGTCATGCAAGACGCTTTCAAACATAAGGGCGATGTGGTCGTGCGGGAAAACATCCAGGTCGCCCTGCGGGGCTACGAATACGCCCGGGAGCATTTCCGACCGATCCGTACACCCTTCCCGAGAGGACCCAAGCCCTTGGCTGTCACGACGGGCAACGAGATGTTCGCCCTCGGGGCCGTTGCGGCGGGCTGTAAATTCTATGCGGCCTATCCGATGACGCCTGCCTCGTCGATCCTTCACTGGTTTGCCCGGTACGGTCCTGAGCTCGGCGTAGTCGTCAAGCAGTGCGAGGACGAGCTGGCGGTCATCAATTTTGCCATCGGGGCGGGCTTTGCGGGCGTTCGGGCGCTGTGCGCTACGTCCGGCGGGGGCTTTTCCCTCATGACGGAGGCTATCGGGGAGGCGGCCATGACGGAGACGCCCGTCGTGGCTATCAACGTCATGCGGGGTGGCCCCTCGACGGGCCTCCCGACCAAGACGGAGCAGGCCGACTTCTGGCAGCTCTTCGGCGCTTCCCAGGGAGACTACCCCAAGATGATCCTGGCCCCGACGGACGTCCTGGATTGCTATTACACGATGGCGGAGGCCTTCAACTGGGCCGAGCGGTATCAAATCCCCGTCCTGATCGCCAGTGACCTCTATCTGTCCGAGCACCGAGAGACGGTCGACCCGGAAGACATCCGGTTTGACGTGCCCATCGACCGGGGCGAGGCCGCC
>JAUQPV010000334.1 GCA_030550225.1 Acidobacteriota bacterium
GGACCCATCGCAGGCGGCGGGGGTCCTGCTGGCGCAGGCCCTCGACGCTGGCCTCGACCATCTCCCGGACCAGACGGGCCATGTAGAGGAGCCGCTCCCGAAGCTCCTGAAGGCGTCCTTGAAAAGCAGTCACGCTCATAGACGGCCTCCTTAGCAGAGCCGTTCGGTTCGGAAAAGTGGCGTCAGAACCGCCTTTCCCATTGCCCGAAAAGCACGGTTTTTCAAAGATACGGGATGCAAAGGGCTGGAGGCCTCGGTAACGGCTTTTTCTCGATCCCTGGCCCATCTGCCCATCTGCCGACCTGCCCATCTGCCGAATGCCTTACTGCCCATTTGCCGAACTGCCGACTGCCCATCTGTCTCTGCCTTTTACCCAAACCGGCCCGTAATGTAGGCCTCCGTCGTCGAACGACGGGGTCGGGTAAATAAGTCCTCCGTCTTCTGAAACTCCACGAGACGGCCGAGATAGAAAAAGGCCGCGTAGTCGGAGAGCCGGGCGGCTTGCTGGATGCTGTGAGTGACGACGACGACGGTATAGCGGTCCTTCAGCTCGACCAGGAGGTCCTCGACGCGGGCCGTGGCGATGGGGTCCAGGGAAGATGTGGGCTCGTCCAGCAGGAGGACCTCCGGCTCGACGGCCAAGACGCGAGCGATGCAGAGCCGCTGTTGCTGACCCCCCGAGAGGGTCGTCGCCGGCGCATGGAGCTTGTCCCGGACTTCGTCCCACAGGGCCGCCTGGCGGAGGGCTCGCTCGACGCTCTCGGCCAGGTCTCGGCGACGGCCGTTGATCCGCAAACCCCAGGCGATGTTTTCCCAGACCGACTTGGGGAAGGGGTTGGGCTTCTGAAAGACCATCCCGATACGCCGTCGGACCTCGATAGGGTCTAAGTCGTGGAGGCTCTGGCCCTCCAGGTAGATGTCGCCGGTCATGCGGAACCCCGGGATGAGGTCGTTCATCCGGTTCAGACACCGGATGAAGGTGCTCTTGCCGCATCCTGACGGGCCGATGATGGCCGTGATCCGCCGCCGAGGAATGCCGAAGGAGATGTCGGCCAGGGCCCGGAAGGACCGATACCACGCCGACAGATCTCGGACCTCGACGGCGACGGGCTCGGACGGTTCTACCACGTAAGGCTCGTTGAAGGAGATGTCCTTTGCCTCCAAGTTCATATCTCCAGTCTCCGTTGGAACCGGTATCGGAGATAGATGGCCGTCGCATTCATCAGGAGCAGGACGGCCAGGAGGACGAGGATGCCGGCCGCCGCATTCACGTGAAACCCCCTCTGGGGTCGGGAAATCCAGTTGAAGATTTGAATCGGCAGGACCGTGAAGGGCGTCCGCAGGCCCTCCAGCGAGAGAGGCGGCAGGAAGGCGATATAAGTCAGGGCCCCGATCGTGATCAACGGAGCTGTCTCCCCGATGGCCCGAGAGAGAGCCAGGATCGTCCCCGTCAGGATACCCGGCAGGGCCAGGGGCAGGACGTGGTCTCGGATGACCTGCCACCGGGTTCCGCCCAGGGCATAGGCCGCTTCCCGGATGGAGGTCGGTACTGAATGGATTGCCTCCCGGGCCGCCAAAATGATGATGGGCAGGACCAGCAGGCTCATCGTCAGGGCCCCCGACAGGACGCTCCGGCCATTCGTGACAGGAAAGAGGGCCCGCACGAAAATCTCCAGCCCCAGAAGGCCATAGACGATTGAAGGGACGGCCGCCAAGTTGGCGACGTTGACCTCGACCCAGCGACTCCACTTCGTGCGGCCGGCATATTCCTCCAGATAGATGGCCGCCCCGACACCCAGGGGGAAGGCGATCAGGGCTGTCAATACTAACAGCCACACGGAGCCGACGAGGGGCGACAAAATGCCAGCCTGATCGGGTCGCCGAGACGGATAAGAAGTCAGAAATTCCCAGCTCAAGCGACCCAAGCCGTCGAGACCCACGTCGATGAGGAGGACGGCTAAGACGAGAAGCCCAAACAGGGTCGCCCCGAGCCCGACCCAACGGAGCGTTCGGTCCAGGATACGTTCTCGCTTTGGCCGCCGCATCGACCTCCCTCCTAACATGGCCGTTCGGTTCGGGAGAATCCGGACGGGACCAGCTTCCCCATTCCCCATCAACCCCGTCCCTTCACCGGAAGGTTTCTCGAAATCGTCGGGCATAGGTATGGCTGACGACGTTGAAGACCAACGTCATCAGGAAGAGGACGAAACCGACGGCAAAGATCGTCTGAAACTCGATAGAACCCGTCGGTGTATCGCCCAGACTGACCTGCACGATGTAGGCTGTCATCGTCTCGATGGGGACGAGGGGATTCAGCGTCAGACGGGGATTCATCCCGGCGGCGATGGCGACGATCATCGTCTCCCCGATGGCCCGGGAGACGCCCAGCAGGACCGCACTCAGGATACCCGACCGGGCCGCCGGGACGACGATCCCCAGGATGACCTGTCGGCGGCTGGCCCCGAGCGCGTAGGCCGCCTCCCGGAGGGACCGGGGGACGACATACAGGGCATCCTCGCTGAGCGAGGCGACCGTCGGGATGACCATGACCCCCATGACGAGCCCGGCGGAGAGGGCGTTCAAGCCAGCGATGGAGGGCACCAGCTCCCGCAAAAGGGGCGTGACAAACAACAGGGCGAAGTACCCATACACGACCGTGGGAATCCCGGCCAGGACCTCCAGGGCCGGCTTCAAGACCCGGCGAGGCCCTTCGGGACAGTACTCGCTTAGATAAATGGCCGCCAAGAGGCCTGCCGGCAGGGCCAGGCCCAGGGCGATCCCCGTCGTCAGTAAGGTCCCAAT
>JAUQPV010000335.1 GCA_030550225.1 Acidobacteriota bacterium
CGGATCTCAGTCAAAGAGAAGCTCTGGATCAAGGTCCTCACCCTGCCCTCTCCCCCAGGGAGAGGGTTTGGAGATGAGTTCATGGTGACGTAACGTCCTCCCTGTGAAACAGTCGGCGTTTTGTCGACGATTGCCCGATGCGCCATTCGCTATTCACGCCTCGAGGTCGGTCAGGTCGTGGACGGGAAGCCGGCACGTGAAGTCTCGGCACACGTAAATCGTCCGTCGGTCCTGAAGGCGGACCTTGTCCGCCAAGGCCGGGTAGGTCGTGGGCGCTCCGGCTATCTGCCAGGCAAAGACCCGGTACGGGAACCATCGGCCTTGTAATTCGGCCCGGGTAGCGGCCAGTTCGTCGGACGTCCCGACGAACACGACCTGAGTCGGCTTTTGGAGTACGAAGTCCCAGGCCATTACCATGTAAGCCAGACCGGCCGGATACTCCCGAAGGACTGGGGCGAACGTCCGGACCGTCGTCTCCGCATAGGCCCGATACCGCTCGATGCCCGTGATTTCAAACAGGCGGTACAGGCACCCGAGGGCGACCGAGTTGCCCGCCGGCGTGGCGCCGTCGAAGACTTCCTTTATCGGGGCGATGAGGTCCGGGGCCCGGGGGTCGGCGTCGAAAAAGCCGCCGCCCGAGGCGTCCCAGAAGCGCTCGACGGCCGCGTCCATGAGGCGGACGGCTCGGTCCAGGTCCTGCGGCCGGCCGGCGACCTCATAGAGGTCCAGGAGGCCCTGGGCCAAGTAAGCGTAGTCGGCCAGGAGGCCCGGGACGGTCCGCTCGCCTTCGATGAAGCGGTGGAAGAGGAGGCCCGAGGCCTCGTCCCACATCGTCTTCCACAGCCCGTCGGCGAGCCGTTCGGCGACCTCGAGGTAGTCCGGCCGCCGTAGGTAAAAGCCGCCCAGGGCGAAGGCCGACAGAGCCAGGCCGTTCCAGTCAGTCAGGATTTTCTCGTCCCGCAAGGGCCGGGGCCGGTCTTCCCGAGCGACCCGGAGGGCCTGGCGCGCCTGGTCCATCTCGTCCAGCCAACGGTCGAGGGGCACGCCGTACCGGTCGGCCCCTTCGTGGAAGGGGCGGGCCACGTGGAGGACGCTGGTACCGTGTTCGAAATTGCCCTCCGGCGTGACGCCGTATTGTTCGGCGAACCACGCGCCCCGTTCGGGTCCCAGGACGGCAAGGACCTCGTCCCGGGTCCATACGTAGAAGGCGCCTTCCCGGCCGTCCGAGTCAGCGTCCTCGGCGCTGTAAAAGGCCCCCTCGGGCGACTGCATGTCTCGAAGCAAGTAGTCCAATGTCTCGGTGGCGATACGACCGTACAGGGGATTCCCCGTGGCGGCATACGCCTCGGCGTAAACGACGGCCAGTTGAGCGTTGTCATACAACATCTTTTCGAAGTGGGGGATGAGCCAGTCGGCGTCCACGCTGTACCGGTGGAAGCCACCCCCGAGCTGGTCGTAGATGCCCCCGTAGGCCATCGCCGTCAGGGTCGTATCGACCATCGTCTGGACGGACGCCGACCCCGTCCGAAAGGCGTACCGGAGCAAGAATCGGAGCTGGGCATGGGGTGGAAACTTCGGGGCCGTCCCGAAGCCGCCCCGCTCGGGGTCGAACGCCTGCTCGAGCTGGCGGACCAGACGGTCCGGGACGTCTTCGGGCGGCGGCTCGGACGGAAGCCATCGCCGGACGGCGGCCTGCAGGGCCTGGGCCAGGCCCTCGGCCGAACGCTCAACCTCCGGACGGCGTTCCCGCCAGGCCCGGGCGACAGCCTCCAGGACCTGTCGGAAGCCAGGTCGGCCCCACCGGTCGTCGGGCGGAAAGTAGGTTCCCCCGAAAAAGGGCTTCAGGTCCGGCGTCAGGAACACGTTCAGGGGCCATCCGCCCGTACCCGTCATGGCCATCACGGCCTGCATGTAAATCTGGTCCACGTCGGGTCGCTCTTCCCGGTCGACCTTGACGGGCACGAAGAAGCGGTTCAGGAGGTCGGCGACGGCGGGGTCGTCGAAGGACTCCCGCTCCATGACGTGGCACCAGTGGCAACTCGAGTAGCCGATGCTGAGGAAGATAGGCTTCTCTTCCCGGCGAGCCTTCTCGAAAGCCTCGGGGCCCCAGGGGTACCAGTCCACGGGGTTGTAGGCATGTTGGCGCAGGTAGGGACTCTTCTCGTGAATCAGGCGGTTCGGCGGCCGCCCGGGCGATGACCGGGAAGGCCTGACTTCCGGCTTGGATGTTCCCTGAGACATGACAGACCCCCGAGAGGAGGCGGACGGCCACGGCGAAGGGGACAGGTCATGAAGCAAGCAGGCAATTGGGCCACATAGGCCGATGGTCGGGAAAAGCCGTCACCTCACCAGGACCTGGCACCTGGAACCCAGGAGCTTCTTGAAAACGCCGCGCTTCCCGAGCGATGGGAAAGGCCATTCGGGGATATCATCCCCCCCAACTGAACGGCTACGTTTATCTTAGGCCGTTGGCCTGGGGCGAGACTCAGGTCCTACGGCCTCAATTCGCAATCCTGAAAGGGCGTCATCCCGACTTCTGAACCTTCTGGACCTTATCGCCCTTCTGGACGCCGCCGCGGACGACCCGGCAGACGGACGACTTGGACAGGACCTTCACGACCTCGATAGTCCCGACGGTGTTCTCGACGGTGTCAAGGAGCTCGCCGCTTTCGTCCCGGATTTCCTTGACGACCCGGACGACCTCGAAGCGGTCCCCGACCTTCACGCCGGCGTTCTCGCCCATGTCGATATAGACAGACGTCGGCGAGTCAGCGCTGA
>JAUQPV010000032.1 GCA_030550225.1 Acidobacteriota bacterium
CCTTTCGACGTCCAGACGATGTATCGAGTCCCAAACTCCCGAATGGCCGAACGGCCGTGCTATGGAGACGATTCGGAACTTTTGTATCATCGCCCATATCGACCACGGGAAGTCGACCCTGGCCGACCGGTTTTTGGAGCTGACGGGTGCCTTGCCGGCCCGGGAGATGGTCGAGCAGGTCCTCGACAGCCACGAGCTCGAGCGTGAAAAGGGCATCACCATCAAAGCTCACACGGTGACGCTCTTTTATCGGGCTCGGGACGGCCACACGTACACACTGAACCTGATCGACACGCCGGGCCATGTCGACTTCTCCTATGAAGTCTCCCGGGCGCTGGCCGCCTGCGAGGGGGCCGTCCTCGTCGTGGACGCCACCCAGGGCATCGAGGCCCAGACGGTCGCCAACACGTACTTGGCCTTAGAGCACGACCTGGAGATCATCCCCGTCGTCAGCAAGATCGACCTCCCGGGAGCCGAGGCCGAGCATGTGGCCGAACAGCTTCAGAACTGGCTGGGATTCCGGCGGGACGAAATCCTCTTCGTGAGCGCTAAGCAGGGGACAAACGTCCCTGAGCTCTTAGAGCGTATCGTCCAAGTCATCCCGCCGCCCCGAGGCGACCCGGCGGCCCCTTTGCAGGCCCTCATCTTCGATGCGTGGTATGACCCCTATCGGGGCGTCGTCGTCATGGTCCGAGTCTTCCATGGGGTCCTGCAGGTCGGCGACCGCATCCGGGTGATGTCGACGGGCCTCGACTATGAAGTCCACGGCTTGGGTATCCGGACCCCGCACGACCGGCCCCGGGAGGTCTTGGGCCCCGGCGAGGTCGGCTTCGTCATCGCCGGGATCAAGACCCTATCCGAAGTCCGGATCGGGGATACGATCACGCACGCGGACCGACCGGCGCCAGCGCCCCTGCCGGGTTTTCGGCCGGCCAAGCCGATGGTCTTTGCCAGTTTCTATCCCATCGGGGACACGCAGTACGACGACCTGCGGAATGCCCTGGAAAAGCTTCGACTGGTCGACGCCTCGGTGACCTTCCAGCCGGAGTATTCGGAGGCCCTGGGCCACGGCTTCCGAATGGGCTTTCTCGGATTTTTGCACATGGAGATCGTGCGAGAGCGACTCTGGCGGGACTTCGGGGTCGAGGTCCTCGTGGCGGCCCCCAGCGTGCGGTACCGGGTCCGCCAGCGGGGCGGGACGGTCATCGAGATCCACACACCGAGCCAACTCCCGCCGCCTGAGCAGGTCGAGGTGCTGGAAGAGCCCTACATGAAGGTCTTCATCCTGACGCCGACGGCCTACATCGGACCGATTCTTCAGCTCTGTGAGGAGTACCGGGGCGAGCAAAAAAACATCGAGTACCCCACACCGGACCGGGCGATGATCACTTACGAGATGCCTCTGGCCGAGCTGATGTCAGACTTCTATGACCGGCTGAAGAGCGTTTCTCGCGGGTACGCCTCGATGGACTACGAGTGGGTCGGGTACCGGCCCTCGGACTTGGTCCGCCTGGATATCCTTATTAATGGTCAACCCGTCGAGGCCCTCTCGATGATCGTCCACCGCTCCCAGGCCTACCATCGGGGTCGAGCCGTCGTCGAGCGCCTCCGGGCGGTCATCCCCCGACACCTCTTTGAAGTCGTCCTTCAGGCCTCTATCGGCAAGCGGGTCATCGCCCGGGAGCGGATTCCGCCCCTGCGGAAGGACGTCCTGGCCAAGTGCTACGGTGGGGACGTGACCCGGAAGAAGAAGCTCTTGGAACGGCAGAAAGAGGGGAAGAAGCGCCTCAAGCGGATCGGTCAGGTCGACGTACCGCCGGAAGCCTTCCTTGCAGTCCTACGGCGTTCGAATTAGAATCCTGAGGGATTCCTTTGGGGCTGGTGGGCAGTCGGCCGATGGGCAGATACGGTTGCTCATCCCGCGTGTCGGAGACGGTCAGATGGAGCGAAGAGGTGTCTTGCTGGAGTATGGTGAGGCCCTCCTGGTGGCTTTAGTCCTGGCCCTGTATGCCCGTACCTTTGTGATCCAGGCGTTCAAAATTCCGTCCAGCTCGATGGAACGCACGCTACTCGTCGGAGACCATATCTTCGTGAACAAGTTCATATACGGAGATACGGTCTTCGCCTTGGAGCGGGTCCTCCTGCCGGTACGGGAGATCCGGCGGGGCGACGTCATCGTGTTCAAGTACCCGGGTCGGCCGGACCTGGACTACATCAAGCGGGTCATCGGCGTCGGTGGGGATGAAATCTACGGCGTGGAGGGGGTCGTGTACGTGAATCATCAACCCCTGCTGGAACCCTATGCCGTCCACCGGCACACTGAGTGGGGCTTTGCCCTGCGGGACACCTTTGCCGCGAAAGACCAGCCGGTCCGGGTGCCGCCGGGTCACTATTTCGTCATGGGGGACAACCGGGACAACAGTGAGGACAGCCGGTACTGGGGCACCGTGCCCAGCTATATGATCAAGGGACGGGCCTTTTTGATTTACTGGTCGTTCGAGCCGCCGGTTGCGGACTACTACAGCCCGCATCGGAATCGCACAGGTCTCGATGCTGTGTTGGACTTTCTGTCGGTCTTGAATCCCCTGCGGACCCGGTGGTCCCGGATGTTTCGGGTCATCCATTGACGTGGGGGTATGGATGGCGCCGGAGGCCAAACCGGAAGAGCGGACGTACCGTATCGCCGAGGTCGCTGAACGGGTCGGCTTGCCGGTCTCGACGATCCGGTTCTACCTCCGGGAGTTCCGCTTCTTCCTAAAGACGCCGCGGACGCCGGGCGGTCACCGGCGCTTTACCGACGAGACGATTCGTCAGCTCCTATACCTGAAGTACCTGATTCATACAAAGGGCATGGCCTTGCGGGACGTCCAACGGCGGCTCCTGCGGGGAGAGGACCCCCAGACGCTTCGCCAGGAACTGAACCTCCTCAATGAGGCCGTGGAGACCCTGATGGGGCAGATGTACGAACTTCGCAAGACCGTCCAGGTCCTCCAGGAGCGACTGGACCGCATCGAAGAGGAACTCCGCCCCCGCCAGGGCTTGAAACGCTTGCTGGGCTGACGCATCAGCCCTCCTGGAGTTCGGCAACTCGGCAGTCGGGGAACCTCCCGCTTGATCCCGAACTGCCGAATTGCCGGACTCCCGAACTGTCGAATCCGCGGAGAGGGGCCCGTGGCGATTACGCAGTTCCGTTCATGGGCCGAGACTCTGGCCGATTGCTCGCCGGCCTTTATCGAGTATGTCGAACAAAAGCTCGGCCGGGTCGAACGCCAGATCGAGGACCTCCTCTTGCAGGAATCCCCATTCATTCGAGAAGCTGGTCTCTACATCATGAAGGCCGGCGGTAAACGCCTGCGCCCCCTGCTCCTCATCGTGTCCGCTCGCCTGGGAGATTACCAGGGGGACGACGACGTCCTCTTCGGCGTCGTCGTCGAGTATATCCATACGGCGACCCTGGTCCACGACGACATCATCGACAACGCTCAAGAACGACGGGGTCAACTGTCGGCCAACCGCCGCTGGGGCGACCACGTGGCGGTCTTGCTGGGGGACTACTTTTACACGAAGGCAATGGCTCTGGCTCTGGATTACGGCCACCTTAAAATTTTGCGGATTCTCTCCAATATCACGCTTCAAACCCTCCAGGGTGAGATCGCCGAACAGGTCCAAGACGGCAACCTGTGGGTCACCGAACCTCAAATCATGGACATCATTTACCGGAAGACGGCTTGCCTTTTTTCGGGCTGCTGTCAGATCGCCGCTATCTTGGCCGGCTTGTCCCCGAGTCTTGAGGCTTCCCTGGCCGAATTCGGACGGTACCTGGGGATCGCTTTTCAAATCGTGGACGACATGCTGGATTACTCGGCCGATCCCCACCTGCTGGGCAAACCCGTCCTGCACGACCTCTTGGAGGGGAAGGTGACTCTCCCGTTCTACTACCTCCTGCGCCAAGCCGCCCCGGAGGAAACGGCTCCGGTCCGGATGGCCTTTCAACGCCGGGACCCATCGCTCCTGGACACGCAAGCTCTCCGACATCTGATGGACAAGTATCGTATCCTCCCCCAGGTCCAACGGGTCGCCGAGACTTACGCCCGTCAAGCTTGGACAGTCCTTCAGTCGTTTCCCTTGAGCGAGGCCCGTCAATTGCTGGAGGGCCTGATCCGTTTCATCGTCCATCGACCCTCCTAAGGTCGGCCGTTCGGGCGTCCGGCAGTCCAGCCATGGACCCATACTGCCGAATGGCCGAACTCCTGGATTGCCTTATTATGAGGTGACCCATGCGTCGGAAAATCACCGTCGTCGGAGCCGGCCACGTGGGGGCCACGACGGCCCACATGATCGCCGAGCGCGGCCTGGCCGACGTCGTCCTCGTCGATATCATCGAGGGCCTGCCTCAGGGCAAGGGCCTCGACCTCCAGGAAGCGGCCCCGATCCTTCGGTTCGACACCCGGGTCATCGGGACCAACGACTATAAGGACGTAGTCGACTCGGACATCGTCATCATCACGGCCGGCGTTCCTCGGAAACCGGGGATGAGTCGAAGTGACCTCCTCAAGACGAATGCGGCCATCGTCCGGGACGTCGTGGAAAAGGTCGTCGCCGTCGCTCCGGGGGCCATCCTCATCGTCGTCACGAATCCCCTGGACGCGATGGCCTACTTGGCTTATCGGGTCAGCGGATTCCCAAAGGAGCGGGTCATCGGGATGGCGGGCGTCTTGGATTCGGCTCGCTTCCGGACATTTATCGCCTTAGAGCTGGGCGTCTCGGTCGAGAACGTCCACGCCTTCGTCTTGGGCGGCCATGGGGATGAGATGGTTCCCCTCCCCCGGTATTCGACCGTGGCGGGCGTCCCGATCACCCATCTCCTACCGATGGAGCGGATCGAGGCCCTTGTCGAACGGACCCGTCGGGGCGGCGGGGAGATCGTGGACCTCTTGAAGACGGGAAGTGCCTTTTATGCACCGGCCGCCTCGATCCTGGAGATGGTCGACGCCATCATTCACGACCGACACAAGATCTTGCCCTGCTCGGTCTACTGCGAGGGCGAGTACGGCGCTCACGGCGTGTTTCTCGGCGTGCCCGTCGTCCTCGGGGCTCGGGGCGTCGAACGGATCTTCCAAATCGAGCTCCTGCCCGAAGAGCAAGCCGCCCTGCGACGCTCCATCCAGGCCGTCCGAGAGCAGATCGAGGCCTTGGCGATATAGGTCTACGGGACGTTTACGGCGCGTACGGCGTCACGTAGTCGCCGACGTAGGTGACGTCCCAGGACCGATAGATCTTGGCGATGGCCCAATTCGGTCCGACCCGTACGACGACGGCCATGGCCGTGACATGAGGCTGGACCGGCGGTTCAACCGGGAGTTCCCGGACCTCCCGGATGGGGCCCTCATAGCGCGGCGCCGGAAAGTAACCCGCGCGTGGCACCGTACGACCGGGATGGCGCTCTTGGTAAACGATGAGCCAGGAGCCGATGTCCAAGCCGTGGTCTTGGCCGATGTCCACGATGATCGCCTGACCCTCGGCGGCACTGGCAAAGAAGTCCCGACGGGTCATGACGACCTGGCCCCGTGGGGCGACGGCCAGGCTGTCATGGGTCGCGACGATTTGACCGACCGTCTCTCGGGGGAAGTCCTCATAGGGATGGACGGCAGGGAAGGTCCGGACCTTCGGGACTGAGATGGGCTCCTCGGCCCGTAGGTAGTCACCGGGCCGGATGTCCATGCAGGACGAGACCACGATGGCCAAGCTCGTGTGGGCCTGCGTGGCTAAGACCTCGACGACGCCCATCCGCTGGAAGTAGTGGCCCAGCCCCGGCACGGGCCCCTGGTCGTGGTATGCGACCAGACGGTCACCCGGCTGGAGTCCCTCCGCCTCCCCGGCGTCGATGAAGAGGACTTCGTCCGTCGTCATATGCATATGCCACGGGCCGACCTCCGAACCGGCCACGCGGTACCGGAAGGCCCCGGCGTTTTCCATGATCTCGCCCGTGCATTCGAAATACCAACGTTCAGCGATGTCGTACTCCCGGGGCGGGGGCGGTGGGATCGCGACCTCCGGCGCCCGCTTCTCCGCTTCTGGGGCCGGCGGGGCGACTTTCTCCGCGATCCGTTCAGCCGCTACGGCCGGGAGGATCAGGGGGTCTCCCGGGTAAATCCAGTGGGGGTCCTTAATGTACTTGTTGAGTTCCCATATCTGCGGCCACAGGAAAGGATTATTCAAGTACTTACCCGCCAAGTCCCAGAGGGTGTCCCCTTTTTCGACGATGTGATAAGGCGTATTGGCTGGGATTTCCGTCGGATAGCCCGGATTGCGAGTCCAGTGGGGAGCGACCGGTGTCGGCTGTTCGGCCGTCACCGGCGGTTTGGCCTCCTGTTTCGGTTCCTGGGGTGGAGACGCCTGAGCCAGGAGCAGATTCGACCCGCTCAGGATCAGCCAGAGGCCAAGTGCCCACCGTAAGGCGTGAGCCCGTTGCCCCATAACCCTCTCCTCCAAGGGGTCCTTCGGGAATCCGGGAATTCGGCAGTTCGGCAATCCGACGGATAGGCAGGTAATGAAAATGGAGCCCCGATGCCTGTTCTTTTGGCCTCCTATCTGCCAAACTCCCGAATCCCCGGACTCCCGGATGACCGGATGATTCGGATACATTGTACACGATATCCATGATAGCGCAAAATGTCCAACAGACCCAAATGAGCGATTCGGCAAATAGGCAAAGACAGGTCGGCCCTTCGGATCGTTCACCCGACCGGGCGCGTGAGAAGAGCCGGTTTACTGGATTTACGTGCATCCAGGTCTCAAGACCTTCATAGGAGGCCCGGGGGTCCCTCCATTTGGGGGGCGACTACGACTGACGCCTTAACGCTCGATTTACACCTACCTGCCCATCTGCCGACCTGCCGGACTGCTGAATTACCGGATGAGCGGGGGGCATCGGTGCCGGAAGTGATTGCCATCGTCGTGGCCGCCGGCATCGGCCGGCGACTGGGGGCCGTCCAACCCAAGGCCTGGGTTCCCTTGAAAGGCCGCCCCCTTCTGGCTTGGACCCTGGAGGCCCTGAGTCGGTGGGACCTTTGGACGCGGTGGGTCATCGTCCATCCGCCGGGGATCGACCTGCAGGACCTGCAAGCCGTCGAGGCGACCGTTAGCGTCCACCCTCCCATCCAATGGGTCCCCGGGGGAATCCGTCGGCAGGACAGCGTGTGGAACGGCCTCCAGGCCGTCTCGGCTCCCGACGACAGTGTGGTCATGGTCCACGACGGCGCCCGCCCCTTCGTGCCTGGGGTGCTCATCCAGCGTCTGTGGGAGGCCGTCCAGGTCACCGGAGCGGCTGTGCCGGTCCTGCCAGTCTTAGAGACAGTTAAGGTCGTCGAGGCCCGTCGGGTCGTCCAGACGTTAGACCGGGATCGGCTCTTCCTGAGCCAGACGCCCCAGGCCTTTCGGCTGGACCTGCTCCGGCATGCCTATCGCTTTGTCCAAGAACAGGGGACGGTCGTCACCGACGAAGCCGCCGCCGTCGAACGGTTCGGTTTCTCCGTGGCCGTCGTCGAGGGCTTCCGGTGGAACATCAAGGTCACGTACCCCGAAGACCTGCGACTGGCGGCGTGGCTCATCGATACTGGGATTTTTTCAGGCGACGTCCGGTCGTCTTAACAAGGCCGTTCGGCTCGTGGAAACCCTTACGGATTCAGCCTTTCTGACCCTTCGAAAAATCGGTGCTCGGTGCTGGGTGCTGGGTGTTAGGTCCCCTTTTTTTCAAGAACCCAGCACCCAGCACCAAACACCCATTCTGTCTGAAACATCGTGTTTCCCGGGCGATGGGAAAGGCCGCCCCGACGCCATTCTCACGGGCCGAATGGCTCTATTAGATTTTTGTCTGACGGCGGTGGTACAATGGCTTCGGTCTTGGGTGCTGGGTGTTTGGTCCTTCGGGGACAGGGGTCGGGACATCCCGGGTCTGTGGCCCGACTCCGAAGGCCCGATACCCAGCCTCCGAATCCCGGTGACCGAGGAGAGGGGCTATGACGGATTTTCCGGGTAAGACCGAATGGATATGGATGAATGGAGAGCTGGTCCGGTGGGAAGACGCCAAGATCCACATCGCTTCCCACGTCGTCCACTACGGTTCGGCCATCTTTGAGGGTATCCGGGCTTACAAGACGCCTCGCGGCACGGCCGTCTTCCGGTTAGACGCCCACCTGGAACGGATGTATTACTCCTGCAAGATCTACCGCATGGACGTCCCCTATCCGATGGAGACCCTCCGTCAGGCTATCCTCGACCTGATTCGGAAAAACCAGGTCGAAGAGTGTTACATCCGGCCCATCGTGTATCGCGGGTATGGGGCGTTGGGCGTAGACCCGGCGGGATGCCCCGTGGACGTCGCCATCCTGACGTGGAAATGGGGCAAGTACTTGGGCGACGAGGCCTTGCAACGGGGCGTGGACGTCATCGTCAGTTCGTGGTTCCGGAACGCCCCTAACACGACGCCTTCCTTGGCGAAGGCGGCGGCCAATTACATGAACGCTCAACTGATCAAGCTGGAAGCCAAGCACCGGAATCGAATTGAGGGGATCGCCTTAGATGTCCACGGCTTTGTCAGCGAGGGGAGCGGAGAAAACCTCTTCCTGGTCTATAAGGGTACGCTCTATACGCCTGCCCTGGCTTCGTCGATTTTGTTTGGCATTACGCGAGATTCGGTCATCACGCTGGCCCGAGACCTGAACATCCCCGTCGTCGAGACCTGGATCCCCCGGGAAATGCTGTATATCGCCGACGAAGTCTTCCTGACGGGGACGGCCGCCGAGATTACCCCCGTGCGGTCCATCGACGACATCGTCGTCGGCCGGGGCGAGCCCGGGGAGGTGACTCGCCGGATCCAAGACGCCTTCTTTGGCCTCATCCAAGGCCGGTGGCCCGACCGATACCAGTGGTTGACATACGTATAAGGGGAGATTCAAAATATTAGGTCTTGGGTGCCAGGTCCCAAAAGATAGAGACCCTGGGTCGTAGAGAGGGGCTGAACTTATAGCCGGAAGGCTATAGGCCCTGTGCCGGGACCTGGGATCCGGTACCTGGGACCTATCGAGGCGGGCCGGACTGAAACGCAGGAGAAGCAAACGGTATGGAGGCTTTACACATCAACGACCTACTGCGGAAGGCCATCGAATATGGCGCTTCCGACCTCCACCTCAAGGTCGGCTCCCATCCCGTCATTCGGGTCGACGGGGACCTGCGGCCGATGCTGGAGTTCCGGCGTCTCATGCAGGAAGACACCATCGCCATGGCCTTCAGCATCATGAACAATCGTCAGAAGCAGAAGTTTAAGGAGAACTTGGAAATCGACATCGCTTACAGCGTCCCGGGCTTGGGCCGATTTCGGGTCAACATCTTTCAGCAACGGGGTACGGTCGGACTGGTCTTGCGGATGATCCCGACCAAAATCCGCAGTATCCGGGAGTTGAACCTGCCGATCATCCTGGAAAAGCTGGCGATGGAGGAGCGGGGCCTGATCCTGTGCACGGGGACGACGGGCTCTGGTAAGTCCACGACCCTGGCGGCCATGATCGACTACATCAACACGCATCGGCGGACCCACATCATCACGATCGAGGACCCCATCGAGTATCTCCACCGGGACAAAAAGTCTATCGTCAATCAACGGGAAGTCGGCGTGGATACTCGGTCTTTCGCCGATGCCCTCCGGAGCGCCTTGCGACAGGACCCCGACGTCATCCTCGTCGGTGAGATGCGGGACTACGAGACCATCGAGACGGCCCTGCTGGCCGCTGAAACAGGCCACTTGGTCTTCTCGACTCTTCACACCCTGGATGCGACCGAGACGATCAACCGCGTCATCTCAGTGTTCCCACCCCATCAGCAGAAGCAGATCCGCATCCAGTTGGCCAGCGTCTTGCGGGCCGTCATCTCCTTACGGTTGGTCCCGCGCGCCGACGGCAAGGGCCGAGTCCCGGCCGTCGAGATCATGATCAACACGCCGTTCATCCGAGAGTGCATCCTGAACAAGGAGAAGACTCGCCTGATTCCCGAGGCCATCGCCGCCGGCAACGTCCAGTACGGTATGCAGACCTTTGACCAGAGCCTGTTCTTCTTGTACAAGAAGAATCTCATCACATACGAAGAAGCCCTGCGATGGGCCTCGAAACCCGATGAATTCAAGCTCCGCGTGCAGGGGATCCAGTCTACGTCGGATATCGCCCGGGAGCTCGAAGAGTCCGTCCTCAGTTATACCAGCGGCTTAGGTCTGGAAGAGACGGAAAACCCCGCTGGGGTGGACACCTCACCGCCTCTGGACATCGAATGAAGCCGCCCTTGGAAGCGGCTATCGACTACCTGCGACGATATGCCGTCACCCGATGGGAGCTAGCCCGATGGCTCTTACGGAAGGGGTATGAGCGGTCCCAGGTCCGGGACGCCCTCCAAGCCTTGGCGCGCCTTGGGTACCTGCGAGACGTCTGGGTTCTCCAGAGCCGTGTCGAGAACGCCCAGCGGCGCCTATGGAGCCGACGCCGCACGGCCCGAGACCTTCGTCGGCGAGGCATCCCGAGGGACGTCGTTCGGAAGGCCCTGGACCGGTGGTATCCGCCGGAACGGGAATGGGAAATCTTCAAGCGATGGCTTCAACGATACCGTGGCCGGCCGGCCGCGGAGGTCGTCCGCCGGGCCCGCCAGCAGGGCTTTGCGCGTCGCTGGGTCCTTCGTTGGCAAAGCGGCGAGACGACCGGCCCCCCTGCTCCTGGGGGAGAGGCTGGGTGAATCGGCAGATAGGCCGTTCGGCAAATGGTCCGAAAAGCCCTGGGGCCGCTCCTTGCCCATCTGGGGCTTATGTGCCTATCTGCCGGATGGTTGAAAAATCGTGCTTCCCAGGGGTCGAGAAAGACTGTTCCGACGTCATTCTCATGGGCCGAACGGCTCTGTTAGCCGAAGTTGCCCCCTTCAGACCCTGCACATGCAGGGCCTGGGTATTGGGTCCCTGAGCCCTGAATCCCAAACACTGAGGCGCCTATCGGGCTCGGTCGATAAGTCCTGACAGCGCAGTAGCTGGCCAATCGGGTTCCACCTAACACCCAGCACCCAGGACCTAACACCGAAAGATCGATGGAGGCCGTCCGTGGGTAAGAAGACGTGGACTTTGGGGATCCTTACCATGGCGATCGCCTTGGCGACGGGTCTCGGCGGGATCGCCTGCAAAAGGAACTCTTCCTCCCGTGACTCGAATGCCCAGAGCGGTCCACCCCTTCCTCAGAGTGTCCCATTGAAGGACTTGAACGGTCAGACTGTATCGCTGGACTCGTTTGCAGGAAAGGCCCTGCTTATCAACTTCTGGGCCTCCTGGTGTGGTCCCTGTAAGGAAGAGATGCCGGACCTCCAGCGGCTCTATGACCGGTGGAAGGACCAGGGCCTGGTCGTCATCGGGATTTCGGTCGACGCCTCTTTGGAGGACGCAAAGAAGTTCGTGGAGGAACACAAGTTTTCATACCCCATCTTTTGGGATGGGGACGACGGCCCGGCCGCGAAGGCCTTCGGCGGCATCGTAGCCCTGCCGACGACCTTTCTATACGATCGTCAGGGCTTCCGGGTCCGTCGTATCATCGGCCCCCAAAGCCTAAAAGAGTTCGAAGCGATGGTCCGACCCCTGATCGAGGGCAATCGGGCAATGAGGTAGTAAGGTAGGTGGGCGATTCGGCAGATGGGCCGATAGGCCGTTTGGCAGGTGGGCGGTGGCAACTCCAAGGGGTTGCTCGCAAGAATCGGGGGCCGTCATTGGCCTGGGTACTGCCGGTAACGGGGCTTTCCCAGACGGGGGACATCGCTGGGAGCGCGGTCCCCGCATAGAGGGACGTCCAGGGGACGATGCACGTCGGAGTGGTGTTTACAGGGGAAGTGACGCCGTCGTGCCTCAAGCCAGAGGCCTGCCTCAACTGCCTATCAGCCCATCTGCCGACCTGCCCAACTGCCTTATTGCCCCTTTCCCTCATAAAGGACAGCACACTCGACAAAGCGGGGCCCCTGGTCGTCACAGACGGCCATGCGGGCGTCCCGTGTCCCCCACAGGGCCGAACACCCAAAGACCCCATCTTTGCGAAGGGCGTAGAACTTGAGTTGAAACCGGGGTCGTCCCTGATCGTCCAAGAGGCGTTTCTCCTTCGTCGTGGCGACGACTCGGCGGAGGGCCTCGATACAGGCGTCCTTCGGGTGCATCCCCCAGCGGAGTAACTCGACGATCGTATGGGCCCCGCAAATCTTGATGTTCGCCTCGCCCCGACCCGTACTGCCCGCCGAACCGACATCATCGTCACAGTAGAGGCCAGCCCCGATGATGGGTGAATCTCCGACACGACCTGGAATTTTAAAGGCCAGGCCGCTGGTCGACGTGGCCGCCGCCAGATGCCCCTGGAGGTCCAAGGCGCTCACATGAATCGTCCCGTAGGGACGGTCGTCCAGGACGTCTCGCTGTTCCGGTTCCAGGTAATTATCCCCAGGGTTCAATCGGTCCCGCCATTCGAGCCACCGCTGGCGGGATTCCGGCGTGAGCAGGTCTTCATGCGAAAAGCCATACTCGAGGGCGAACCGATGGGCGCCCTCACCGACCAAGAAGATATGGTCCGTCCGCTCCATGATGACCCGGGCGACGGCCGAGGGCGTCTTAATGCCTTGGAGGGCCCCCACAGCGCCGGCCCGCCAAGTCCGCCCGTCCATGACGGCGGCGTCCAGCTCGACGACGCCCAAGGCATTCGGGAGACCGCCGTAGCCGACGGTATTGTCGTTGGGGTCGAGTTCGTTGATCTGGACCCCGGCGAGGACGGCCTCCAGGGCCGGCTGGCCGGCTTTCATCAGTTCGTAGGCTCGCTGAACGGCCTGAAGGCCGTTGAAGCTGGCGATGGCGACGGGGCCCCGGGGAGGACCCTCATATCGCCAGGGTCGGTCCGGAAAGCGAACGGCATCGGCCGGTTTGGACCGGGACGTTCGGTCGACGACCCACCGAGCGGGGAATAGGCTTCCGAAGCCCGCCATCGTTTGGATAAAACGTCGGCGTGTCCACATGAGGCGCCCCTCCCTGTCTGCCCAAGGCAATGGCTAACGCCTAAGGGCCCTTATCCAAGCCGTTCGGCCCTTGAGGATGGCGTCGGGACGGCCTTTCCCATTGCCCGGAAAGCACGGTGTTTCAGACAGAATGGGTGTTGGGTTCTTGAAAAAAAGGGACCTAACACCTAACACCGAGCACCCAGCACCCAGAACCCAACACCCAACACCCAGCACCGAGCACCGATTTTTCGAAGGGTCGGAAAAGCTGAATCCATGCGGGTTTTCACGAACCGAACGGCTGTGTCATGAGGCATCCCGGACCCCGGAGAGAGAGGCACGCGCCATCTCCCGGTCGGCCTCGGGAGGTTTATGTTTGTTCCCCAGCACATATCCCAGGACGTCGATCACGACCCGGGCAGCCAACTGGGCCGTCAGTCCCGCCACGTCGTAAGGCGGGGCGACCTCCACGACGTCCAGACCGATGACTCGGTTACGGGTACAAACTTCTCGCAAGAGAAGGCGGGCCTCCCAGTAGGTCAGACCGCCGGGCTCGGGGGTCCCCGTCCCGGGTGCGACGCTGGGGTCGAAGACGTCGATGTCTATCGAGATGTAGACGTTCTTCCCCCGGGGCAAGCGGTCGGCGCAGGCGGCCGGGCCTTGGAACTTAATGTCCCCGGTCGTGAGGACCGTGAAGCCCATCGATTCGAGCTCCCGATGGTACACCTCGTCGTTTAAGATGCCCCGGATGCCGACCTGGGTGAGGCCGTCCAGGAAGGGCAAACTCATCACATGGCGGAAGGGGCTTCCGTGCGTGAAACGAGCGCCGTCCAACTGATCGAGCACGTCCATATGGGTATCGAAGTGGACGATGTGGATCGGCGCATGACCCGGCCAGGCCCGCAAGATGGGGTATGTCATCGAGTGGTCGCCGCCCAGGAAGACGGGAAAGAGGGGTCGTTCGAACAACATGCGGGCCGCCTCGGTGATGCGGTCGAAGGTGACCTGGAGTTCCGAGGCCAGGACCGGTACGTCCCCGCAGTCCAGGAGGTGGTATCCCTGGAGGATCGTCTTCCGTTCGTCCACGTCGTAGAGGCCCGTCAGGCCTTTTAGAGGGCCATGAGCGGCGACGACCCCGGCCTCATCATAAGTGTAAAGCATCGAGGCTTCCCGGATGGCCCGGGGACCGTACCGGGCGCCCGGTCGGTTCGTCGTCGCCATGTCCAAGGGGACGCCCAGGACGGCGATGTCAGCCCAGGCGAGGTCTTCCTCACTGCGCCAGACGGGGGCGCCCAGGAAGGAGACATGACCGGCGTAAGGCATCCGCATCGTCTTCATGGCCATGCCTCTCCGGGAAGGACGGATGAAGATGATTCGGACAAGGCTCTCCTCTTGACGAGAGGAGAGGGCTCAGGTCAAGCGTGGTGCCTTCGCATTGTAGGTCACCGAGCAACTTATGGCAAGTTCTACGGTGCGAGCCACGGCGTTGGCCTGTTGATCGGATTCAACACGCGTGTCGCATCGGATAGACACACGCTGGCCTCCGGTGAGGCCGGGTCGGAAGCGAGGCATGGGATTCAAAGGAAAGGGATAGAGACTCATTTGGCATGGGATTTGCGCTAAAAGTCTGGACGTTCCGTCAGTCGAGACGGCCGGTGCGCGCATCTGGGCCCCTTTCGATGACGGGTGGCCGTACGCCGTAGACCTGCGTGGGGGGCGGGTGGCGTTTGCCCTGCGGTGGTGGGCACGAGGTTTCGGCAGTGGCGGCGGGGGAGGGCCCGCGAGCGTGAGAGGCGAGACATCCAGGACGGGCTTCCCAAAGGTGGCTATAGAGAAGCCGCCCATGCCGGAAGGGTCTGTGGAGGTCTTCCCAGGCCCCCAGTTATGATAAACTGAGGCTTCCTTCCGAATGTCCTGAACGAGGTCCTCGATGGATGCCTGGATGACTCTCCTGCACGAATTGGTCGTTGAGAATACGACGAAGATCGTCCTGTTGGTTTGTGACGGCCTGGGCGATACCCCCTTCCAAGGGGGGAAGACGGCCCTGGAAGCGGCCCAGAAGCCGAACCTGGACGCCCTGGCCCACAAGTCGGCCCTCGGCTTAGCGGACCCTGTAGGCCCCGGGATCACGCCGGGGAGCGGTCCGGGCCACCTGGCCCTCTTCGGATACGATCCCTTGGTCTACCGAGTCGGCCGCGGCGTCCTCTCGGCTCTCGGCGTCGGCCTTGAGCTTCAGCCCGGGGACGTGGCGGCTCGTGGGAATTTCGCCACGGCTGACCCGACGACGGGGGTCATCACCGACCGTCGGGCGGGCCGGATCCCGACGGACTTGTGTATACGTCTGT
>JAUQPV010000336.1 GCA_030550225.1 Acidobacteriota bacterium
GCATCCTGTATCCTGCATCTTGTTTGAAGACCCCACCCCTCGGGCGCTGGAAAAGGCCGTTCCGACGCCATTCTCACGAACCGAACGGCCCTGATAAGGGAGGTCATGGCATGACGTGGGACGTCTTTGTGACCCGGCCGATTCCCGAGCCGGGTCTTTCGCTCTTACGGGCGCGTTGCCGCGTGACCCTCCGGGAGAGTCGGAAGATTCCGACCCGGGAGGAAATCCTCGCCGGTATCCGGGACAAGGATGCCATCCTGTGCCTGTTGACAGACCCCATCGACCGGGCGGTCATCGACGCCGCCGGGCCTCGTTTGAAGGTCATCAGCAACTACGCCGTCGGGTTTGACAACATCGACGTCGCTTATGCGACGGAGCAGGGGATCGTCGTCACGAATACACCAGGGGTCTTGACGGAGACGACGGCCGACCTGGCGTGGGCCTTGCTCATGGCGGCGGCCCGCCGTATCGTCGAGGCAGACCGTTTCATCCGGGCGGGCCTCTATGAGGGCTGGGACCCCATGCTCCTGCTGGGCTGGGACGTTCATGGGAAGACGCTCGGCATCGTCGGCCTCGGCCGCATCGGCCAGGCCGTCGCCCGACGAGCCCGGGGCTTTCAGATGCGGGTCCTGTACTATGACGCTTATCGTCAACCGCCAGAGGTCGAACAGGACCTGGGGGTGACCTACGTGCCGTTGGACACCCTCATTCAGGAGGCTGATTTCATCTCGATCCACACGCCCTTGACGCCGGAGACCCGCCACATGTTCAACGCCGAGGTCTTCCGACGGATGAAGCCGACGGCCATCCTTATCAATACGTCCCGGGGCCCTGTCATCGATGAAGCGGCCCTCGTCGAGGCCTTACGGGAGCGGCGCATCGCTTATGCGGCCCTGGACGTCTTCGAACACGAACCGGCCCTGACGCCGGGTCTGGCCGAGCTGGACAATGTCGTGATCGTGCCCCACATCGGGAGCGCGTCCCTCGAGACACGGGCCAAGATGGCCGAGTTGGCAGCGACCAACATCTTAGCCGTCATGAACGGCCAGCGGCCCCCCCACCTGGTGAACCCCGAGGTATGGGACCGACGGCGAAAGGGATAGGAGCCCTTAGGCATCGGGCCTTCGGTGTTCGGGATTCCGGAGAACCCGGTCCGCCCCCCTACACCGTATGCCACAGAAATGGGGTAGGAGTGTATCGGC
The DNA here is from genome assembly GCA_030550225.1 of Acidobacteriota bacterium. Lineage (GTDB taxonomy): Bacteria > Acidobacteriota > HRBIN11 > HRBIN11 > HRBIN11 > HRBIN11. The sequence goes on from JAUQPV010000336.1 coordinate 1,203, forward strand.
CATGAGGCGGTGGACCCATGGCGTAGCGCTCGGATGTATCTTGCTGATGGCCCTCGGTTTTCATGGGATCGGCCTGACATGGTCGACTCGGCCGGGGCTGGGTCTCGAAACCCGGTGGGAACCCGACGAGCTGGATGAGATCGTCCTCTTCATGATCTGGAACCAAACGCTGAACCCCCGGTGGTTTCAGTACCCCTCCTTTCACATTTACATGATCTTCGGGGCCTTGGTGCCGCATGTACGGTTCTCGACGGCCTTCCGAATCCTGGATGCAAAGCTCCAGGATGACGCGGCTTTCTTCGCCAAGGCTCGCATCCTGGCTCGACTTCCCAGCGTCGCCTGTGGGGTCTTATTAGTCCTGTGGGTTTTTCTCCTGGGGCGGGCCCTCTGGAGTCCGACCGCCGGCCTTTGGGCAGCCTTGCTGACGGCCCTGACCTCGGGGCTGATCACGTTCGGTCACTTTGCCGTGCCCCACGTGCCGGCCATCAGCCTGGCGACGTGGAGCCTGTATCTTTTGGTCCGGGCGGTCCAAGCGTATCGGTGGTGGTTCTTTGCGGCGGGTGTGGCCGTCGCCGGCCTGGCGACCTCGACGCTATACAACATGGCCGCTCTGGTGGTCCCGGTCCTCGTGGCCCTGACGTTCCTGGCGATGGGACCGAAGGGCGACAGGGGTCAGCGGTCATGGAAGCGATGGGCCCTTCGGTGGCTGGTCGGTGGGTTCGTCGCTCTCGGCCTTTGGGTCGGCGCCTTCCTGGTCGGGACGCCGTATGCCCTGCGGGAGTTTCGGAGCTTTTGGAACCACGGCGTCCTGTACCAGTATCGGTTTGCCATGACGGAAGAGGGCGGCCAGCCCCTACCCTTTTCGTGGCCTCAGCATTTGTTGAACCTGATCCACAATCAGGGCCTGCCCCTCTTCTTGCTCAGCGTGGCCGGGGCCGTCTTCGCCTTTCCCCGACGGTGGGATGGGGCGGCTCGATCCCGAGTCTTGCTGTACGCGTGGGTTCTACCTTACTTCCTGTACGTCGGGACCTTTCGGATCTATCCGCCGGCCCGGTACATCTTACCCATCGTTCCGGTCCTTAACGGGTTCGCCGGGGCCCTGGCCGACCAGATGTGGCAAGCCCGTCGGGGTCGGCGGTGGCTTCGGGCCGGGGTCGTCCTGACCGCTCTGTACACACTGGGCTTCGCCGTCATGACGGACTGGATGTTCCTGCACGACACCCGGGCGCAGGCGACGGCCTGGTTTGACCGGCTCCCGGCAGGGACGCGGGTGGCCGCTTTTCATCTGAAGTCGTACCTTCCGAAGTTTCGGTCCGACTTCACTTTAGAAATGTATGATACTTTTCACGCTCTGGCCGACCTTTGGCATCGAGGGGAGGGGCCGACCTACATCGTGCTCAGTCAAGCGAGCTTCGCCCGTTTCTTCATCGGGATGACCCGGTCGCCTGAGGAGCAGGCGGCCCTGACGCGTCTGTTTCAAGACCCCTATCCCTATCGGCTGTGTCGGGTCTTTTACCGACACCCGTGGGTCCGGCCGTCGCTCGAGTGGATGCTT
>JAUQPV010000337.1 GCA_030550225.1 Acidobacteriota bacterium
AGGCCGCCAAGGGGTCCGACGTCGTCATCGTCGAGATCGGTGGGACGGTCGGCGACATCGAGAGTTTGCCCTTCTTAGAGGCCGTCCGGCAGTTCCGGCTCGAGGTCGGACGGACGAATGCCGCCTTCGTGCACGTCACGCTGGTGCCTTACATCCCGGCGGCTCGGGAGCTCAAGACAAAGCCGACCCAGCACAGCGTCAAAGAACTTCGGGCCATCGGGATCAGCCCCGACGTCCTGCTCTGCCGGACGGACCGGTTCCTGCCGCCGGAGATTAAGGAAAAGATTTCGCTCTTCACGAACGTCGAGCCCGAGGCCGTCATCACGGCCAAGGACGTCGAGTTCGTGTATGAGGTCCCCCTCGTCTTCCACCACGAGGGCCTGGACCACTACCTCGTCAAGATCCTCCACATGCCCCACACGGAGATGGACCTCAGCGACTGGGAGCTCCTGGTCTACCGGCTGAAGCACCCGAAGGACGAAGTCACGATCCACATCGTCGGCAAGTACGTGACGTACCAGGACGCTTACAAGAGCCTGATCGAGGCCCTGACCCACGGGGGCATCGCCAACGACCTGCGGGTCCGGCTGAACTGGGTCGAGGCCGAGACCCTCGAGGGCGGCGACCTGAGCGCTCTCGAGGGGGCCGACGGCATCCTCGTCCCGGGCGGCTTCGGCCGGCGGGGCATCGAGGGCATGATCCGGGCCATCGAGTATGCCCGGACGAAGAAGATCCCCTTCTTCGGGATCTGTCTCGGGATGCAGTGCGCGACCATCGAGTTCGTCCGGCACGTCTGCAATCGGCCCGACGCCAACAGCACGGAATTCGACCCCGACACGCCGACGAGGGTCTTCGTCTTGCTTCGGGACCTTGTCGGTGTCGAGTACATGGGCGGGACGATGCGGCTCGGGGCCTACCCCTGCGACCTGGCGCCGGGGTCCCTGGCGTATCGGATTTACGGGACCGAGCGCATCTTCGAACGGCACCGCCACCGCTACGAGTTCAACACGGAGCTCCGGACGCTCATCGAGACCCACGGTCTTCAGGTCACGGGGATCTCGCCGGACGGACGGTTCGTCGAGATCGTCGAGCTTCCGGACCACCCGTGGTTCCTCGGCTGTCAGTTCCACCCCGAGTTCAAGTCCCGGCCGTTGAGGCCCCATCCTCTGTTTGTCGACTTTATCCGGGCCGCCTATGCGCATAAGCGTCAGCGCCTGGGTCTGAAGGCCGCCGAGGTCTCCCATGTCGTCCCTCTGGTCCAGTCTGCGGGATGAGCGGGCCCCGTTTTTTCTCCTGGCCGGCCCGTGCGTCATCGAGTCGCTGGAGCACTGCTTGTTCATGGCCGAGGCCATCGCCGGCGTGGCCCGCCGGCTGGGGATCCCCTATGTCTTTAAGGCCTCCTTCGACAAGGCGAACCGGACGTCGATCCGGTCCTTCCGGGGGCCGGGCCTGCGGGAGGGCTTGGTCGTCTTAGCCGAGGTCAAGCGGCGGGTCGGCGTGCCCGTCGTGACGGACATCCATGAGGCCTGGCAGGCCGAGCCGGTCGCCGAGGTCGCCGACGTTCTGCAAATTCCGGCTTTCCTATGCCGACAGACGGACCTCATCGTGGCGGCCGCCCGGACGGGTCGGGTTGTCAACCTCAAGAAGGGACAGTTCATGGCACCGGAGGACATGCTCCATGCCGTCGAGAAGGTCCGCTCGACGGGCAACGACCAGGTGATGGTCACCGAGCGGGGGACGACCTTTGGGTACCACGACCTCGTCGTGGACTTTCGGAGCCTCGTGGTTTTACGGCGGGCCGGGGTCGTGACGGTCTACGATGCGACCCACAGCCTCCAACGCCCAGCCGGGGCCGGCGACCGCTCGGGGGGTCTGCGGGACCTGATCGCCCCCCTGGCCCGGGCGGCCGTGGCCGTCGGCATCGACGGCCTCTTCATGGAGGTCCACGACCGGCCCGAGCAGGCCCTGTCGGACGCCGCCACCCAGTTCCCCCTGGACCGACTGGAGGGCTTGCTGAGTGACCTGGTCCGCATCGCCCAAGTCCGGCCGATACCCAGCATTTAACGACCCACGCCTGATTCTATCCACCGGCGGGCCCGGTCCCGGGCCCTCCGGGTTCCTTCGTCCGTGACCCCGACGGAGCCCTCTAAGAAACCTTGCACGTCAGCCATCAGCATCTGTCGGACCCGCTCGGCATGGTCAGCGTCGGCGGCCTGATTGGCCTGAAGCTTTCGGGGTCCCTCGTGGCCGCCCTCCGAGATGTACCAGTCCTTGAAGCCGCCCCGGAACCCGCCCATGTAGGCCCAGAAGCCGATGGGCGTGACGACGGGCGGAAAGCCCCGCTTGAGACCCATCAGGGTCTCATGATGTTCCGGGCTTTCGTACTCGACAGCGACGTGGCCGTTCGGTGGGATGACGGCGGCCCAGATTTGAAACAGTCGAATCGCCGAGTCATCATCGACAACCCACGTCTGACCGCACGCCGGACAGGCCGTCCGTAGGTGAAAGGCTATGTCGGCCCAGGGGGCGACGCCGCGGCCACCGTAGCTGTAAATGCCCCAAAACAGGGGCGGCTCGGCCGGCGGATGATCCCCGTGGGTCCACTGGATGCGGAAGCCCCGCCAGCCGGACAGCCGTAGGGGCTTCCAGTCCGTGACGACCAGCCGGACGACGTCGCCCGAATCCGGCCAAGCCCACGTCAGGCGTTCGAAAGGGGCAAGGGGCGTCTTCATGGGTAGACCA
>JAUQPV010000338.1 GCA_030550225.1 Acidobacteriota bacterium
CCGGGGTCGTCATGACCATAGCCCCGGGCCGTCCCTGGCTTTGGGCCTTGACGGTGACGGTCGGGGAGATCGCCCTGACGGGGGCGCTTCACCTGGACGGCTGGGCCGACTCGTGGGACGCCCTGTTCGGCCATCGGACTCGGGACGAGGCCCTCCGCATCCTCAAGGACGTCCATCTGGGCGTCTGGGGCGGGACGGCCCTGACGCTGGACCTGATGGCTCGCGTCGTCCTGACGGCGACCCTCCCAGAAGACCGCTTTCGGACAGCTTGGCTGGTGACTCCCATCGCCGGGACACTGGCGATGCTGGGGCCGATGGCGTGGCTCCGGGATGTCCGGGGACCCGAGGGCCTGGCTCATGCCTTCGGTCGCCGGCGGGCCTCGGCGTGGGTCGGCGTCGGGCTCAATCTCTTGGTCTACGCGGCGGTGACCGGTACGCAGGAAACGGGACTTCCAGCTGTCCTGCCCCTGGCCGCCGTCGGGGCTGTGGCGATGGTGTGGACGGGGTATCTTGCGTGGCGTCTCGGGGGGTACACGGGCGACACCCTGGGGGCCGCCCACGAGTGGGGCCTCCTGACGTGGCTGTGGGCCGTGCATGTCGGCAGTAAGGCAGTCCTATAGGAGCGCAGACGTCCCCGTCTGCGGGAGGGCAGACGTCCCCGTCTGCGGATAGGAGAAATCATGCAAACGCAGGGAAGTCCTCGGGTCAGACTCGGCTGGGGCCTGATGGTCGGTGCCGTCGCCCTCGTCGCCGCGGCACCGACCCGGACGCTGACCGACCGGATGGGACGGACCGTGGCCGTCCCATCCGGTGGCCCCTGGCGGGTCGTGGCGATGAACCCCTCGGTCGCCGAGATGCTCGTCTGGCTCGGCGTGGCTGACCGTATCGTCGCCGTTAGCGAATTTACCGACCTCCCGGAGGTCCAGGACCGACCCCGGATCGGCGGGCCTTTTACGCCAAACGCCGAACGGATCGTGGCCCTTCGGCCTGACTTAGTCGTCCTGGACCGGCATCACAATCCGAAGTCCCTGGCCGACCTCCTGGACCGGGTCGGCATTCCATACTTCGTCCTGGCGACCCAGGGGATCGAAGACATCCGGGAGAACCTGCGGCTTCTCGGTGAGATGTTTAACCGACCCGAGCGGGCGCGGGCCTGGTGGGACCGGTGGACGGCGGCCGTCCGGTGCCTCGACGACACGGCTTGGAAACGCCGACCCCGGACCTTTTTCCTGCTCTCGGAACGGCCCGTCTACACCGTCGGGCAGGGCTCGTTTATCCTGGAAGTCCTGGAACATGCCGGCCTGGACGTCGTCACACGGGTCGTTCCCCGTCCGTGGCCGCAGGTCGACCTCGAGGCCGTCGTCCGGTGGGACCCGGAGGTCCTCCTCATCCCGGCGAATCAGTATGCATCGGTCCGGACGCATCTGGAGACCCTGCCGGCGTGGCGGTCCGTAACGGCCGTCCGAGAGGGTCGGGTCGTCGCCGTCCCGACCCGCATCCTGCATCCCTCGCCGTACTTACTGGACGTCCTGCAAGAGGTCGTCCGGCGCATCCACGGAGACGGCCCATGGATGGAATGCTTTCATCAGGCAGGTGGACAGATAGGCAGTTCGGCAGATGGGCAGGTAGGTATTGGCAAAGTCGTGATGCAGGGATTGGCTCATGGATTCCGCTTATGGGGGATGACTTATGGGTTATGGGAGCGTTCCCAGTGGGAGTGACGGCATTTTCAGGAGACGCCAGCATGACGGCCCGCTCCCTAAAGTTGACACCGGGATAACTCTTGGTTCTATGAGGATGACACCGCCATGACTGGCGGTGTTCCGATGGGATGGACGCCGCCGTCACCGGCGGCGCCAGGACAGGGGGACGCCGGGATGACTCCCGGCGTTCTGAAGAGATCAGTCATTCCTTGATCCCTACCATAAGGATGATTCCCATCTGCCGGCCTGCCTATCTGCCCATCTGCCGACTGCCCATCGGACGAACGGAGGAACGGATGAAGATTTACACCCGTCGGGGGGACACGGGCGAGACCCAACTCATGGGGCCGACTCGGGTCCCCAAGGATCACGTTCGGGTCGAGGCTTACGGGAGCGTCGACGAGCTCAACGCCTGGGTCGGTTACGTCGTCGCCCTGGGGATCGAGTCGCCCTGGGACGAACGTCTCCGCCAAATTCAGCACGACCTCTTCGTCCTCGGGGCCTACTTGGCGATGGACCCGGCCGTGGCGGCGACCCATGCTCATCAGCTCCCGCCGCCCCCGGCGGACCGGGTCGCCGAGATGGAACATTGGATCGACGCCTGCGAGGAACGGACGGGGCCCATGCAGTATTTCATCCTGCCCGGGGGTCATCCGGTCAGTGCCGTCCTGCACGTCGCCCGGACCGTCGCCCGTCGGGCCGAGCGACAGGTCGTCGCCCTCCATCGGCAGGCGCCGGTCCCCGAATGGGTCTTGCGGTATCTGAACCGACTGTCCGACTTCCTGTTCATGCTGGCCCGGTGGGTCAATGCCGTCCACGGCGTCGCCGACGTCCCCTGGGACCGATCGCCGCGATTTTCGTGAGACGCGGGATGCGGGATACGGGATGCGGGATAGATTGCGAATTGGGAATTGCAGATTGGGAGATTCGGTGGCGGATGCTCGGTAGACTTATCCTGAGGTTCTTTGAAGACGCTCGCACCTTCGCGAATACTCAGTCAGGATGAGTCCCAGCAGGCTTTCGACGACCGC
>JAUQPV010000339.1 GCA_030550225.1 Acidobacteriota bacterium
CGGGGGGCCGCATCTTATTCGGGGCCAGCAATCCTCGGTCGGCGACCCTGTTCAACTGCTACTTCATCCCGATCCAAGCGGACTCCATCTATGGGATCACGCGCTGGATGTTTGAGGCGGCCAAGACATACGGGATGGGTGGTGGGGTCGGGACGAACGCCGACGTCTTACGCCCCCGGGGGGCGAAGGTCCGGAATGCGGGTCTGGAGAGTTCCGGCGCCGTGAGCTTTATGGAAGTCTTTTCGACCCTGACGGGCGTGATGGGGGCTTCCGGGGGGCGTCGGGGAGCTCTCATGATCACGCTCCGGATCGACCACCCGGACGTGTTGGAGTTCATCACGGCGAAGAACGATCCCGAGCGGCGTCATATCCGGAATGCCAACATCTCGGTCCGTGTCTCGGACGCCTTCATGGAGGCGCTGGCCCACGACGGCCGAGTCCGCCTATGGTTTCAGACGCCTCACGAGACCATCGAGCGCTTCGTCCCGGCCCGGCAGATTTGGCAGGCCCTCGTCGAGTCCGCTTGGGCGTCGGCCGAGCCGGGGGTCCTGTTCTGGGACCAGGTCGTCCGGCGTTCGACGACGCAGTACAACGGCATGGAGGTCCAGGGCGTGAACGTCTGCGGCGAGGTCCCGATGGAGCCATACGGGGCCTGTAATTTGGGAAGTATCAACTTGGCGGCCTTCGTACGAGCGCCCTTCACGCCGCAGGCCGACCTCGACTGGGACCGACTGGCCGAGACGGTCCGTCAGGCCGTCCGATTTCTGGACGACGTTATCGACGTCGGGGCCTCGCGGCATCCCCTTCGGGCCCAGCGGCGGGCCTCGGAGCGGTCCCGCCGGGTCGGTCTCGGCATCATGGGCTTGGCCGATTGCATGGTCATGTTGAACGTCGTGTATGGATCGCTCGAGTGTATCCGGTGGGTCGACCGGATTTTGGCGTTCATCAAGGAAGCCGCCTATCAGGCCAGTATCGACCTGGCGCGGGAGAAGGGTCCCTTCCCGGCCTTTGACGCCCGGCAACACGAGAAGAGTCCTTACATCCAGGAGCTCCCGGCACCCATCCGGCAGGGCATTCAACGGCATGGCCTGCGGAACTGCGCCCTGCTGGCCATCGCCCCGACGGGGTCGATCTCGATCCTGGCCGGGACGTCCAGCGGCATCGAGCCGATCTTTGCCCTTCAGTACTTGCGGCATGTGGCGGGCCAGGCCTACGAGGTCGAACATCCGTTGGTCCGCCGGTACCGGCAGGCCTATGGGACGTCGAGCCCCCTGCCGCCAGCCTTCGTGGCAGCTCACCAGATCGACCCCCAGGCCCGGGTCGAGCTTCAGGCCGTCGCCCAGCGGCACGTGGACCAGAGCATCTCGTCGACCGTGAACCTCCCGGAGGACACGCCGGCCTCGACCGTCGAGCGTCTTTACTGGAAGGCCTGGGAACTCGGCTGTAAGGGGATCACGGTCTTTCGGGAGGGAAGTCGGGCCTCGGTCGTCGAGCCCCTGCATGAGGAAAAGGGCGTCTACCGGGTCGAGACGGAGCCGCCTCTCGGCGTCTGCGTCGTCTGCGAGGTCCCGGCCCGCCGATGAGCCGCGAGGGAGCGGCCGGCGACAGCGTGGCCATTCGACGGTCTCGCAGTCCGACATCGGCTATCCTTAGGAGGCAACGTCTGAAAGCCCTTGGAATCAGGTAGGACATTCGGAGGTCAGCGATATGAACCCGCGATGCCCGCTGTGCGACCGACGTACCGAAGGACCCTTACGTCCACATGTCTTACGGGTGCACGGAGAGGAAGCCCTCCCGAGGGCTGTCCTGGCCGATAAAGAGCGGGGTGTCCCCGACCCCGAGATCGGCGAACGATACGGCATCTCTTTCAATGTTCTCCAGAAAATCCTTACGGAAGCTTACGGCGTGAACGTGAGTCAACTTCGGCGCCCCCGACCCATCCGACGGTGGGCACCTCCTTCCTTTCGGGAAGAAGTCACGACCGTATGGAGCTTCAAACAGCGGGGCGCCTGGGCCACGCATGACGGCCGTTACCGAGGAAACTGGTCGCCCTACATCCCACGTAACCTGATTCTTAAGTATTCCCGGCCTGGGGACGTCGTCTTGGACTACTTCGTCGGTGGAGGGACGACGGCCGTCGAAGCCAAGCTGTTGGGCCGCCGTTGCATCGCCCGGGACATCAATCCGGCCGCCGTCCAGATGACGTTAGAAAATATCCGCTTTTCCCCGCCCCGTTCGCTGGCTGGGAAGACGGTGTATGAGCCTGAGGTTCGGGTCGGGGACGCCCGAGACCTGTCCGACATCCCCTCTGCCAGCGTCGACCTCATTTGCGCCCACCCTCCTTACGCAGGGATCATCCCCTACAGTCTGAAAATCCCTGGCGACCTGTCGGGCCTCGACGTGCCGGATTTTTTGACAGAAATGCGAAAAGTCGCTCGAGAAAGCTGGCGGGTTTTGAAGCCCGGCGGGAAGTGCGCCATCCTCATCGGGGACACTCGGAAGTCCAAGCACGTAATCCCCATCGGTTTCCAGGTCATCCGGCTATTCTTAGACGCGGGTTTTGTCTTGCACGAGCTGGTGATCAAACGACAGCACAACTGTAAGGCGACGGGCTTCTGGTATACCCGGAGCGTTCGTCACGGCTTCCTCCTGCTGGCCCATGAATACCTACCGGTCTTCGAGAAACCTGTGGGCCGAAGCGTCTCCGGGCTGGAGCTGTCGG
>JAUQPV010000340.1 GCA_030550225.1 Acidobacteriota bacterium
CTGGCTGACCCAGGCCATCGCCGGATTCGCTTAAAGGGGTCCTGAGACAGGTCCCATCGGACTGTGGAAAAACCCCTGCAGAGGAGGTCTTCATCCCCTACCCACCAAAAATGGAACAGTCACGGACCTCTAATTTGACATTCGGGTGCGCCTGGGTATAATACCTCACGCTTGGGATCATTCCAGCAGTCCCGGAGGCGGTGCATGCCTCAGCGTCCGGAGATCCGTGGCGGGCTGAGACCCCTACGCATCATCCTCTGGGACGAGTATTGTCCCACCTGTATATGTCCCTCCTATTCATGACCCTCGTTTGGGCTTTCCCCGGTGGTGACGATTCGGTCGTCGGCCTGCCCGCCCTATAAAAAGTCCACCACCGGTCATCGATACCCCAAGGGATAAGCCGGGCAGACGCCTTCGCCAGACTCCCCCATGACCGTGGAAGCGGCCTGCCCAGATAGGCCCGAGGGACTCGAGCCGTCCTCCCGACCCAAGTCGCTACCTACCGAGCGAGATAGGAGTCTCAGCGTTCGGTCTTCAGGGTTCGGGATTCGGGGCCAAGGGACCGAACACCCCACACCGAAGACCCAGGCCTAGCAGATGCAGGGTCTGAAGGTAGCAACTTGGGTTCTCTGCATATCTCCTGCCATCGTTCCATGGCGCCGGCACTCTTAGGAAACAAATAGCGGGGCGGCTTGAACTTTCGGGTCTAGGCCGTGGGCCCGACCCGAAAGTCGAGACGGGCCGCCAGGACCGGTCGACACCGGCATGGCGGCCCCTACCCTTTCTTTTCTTTAGCCGGGTCGTTCGGCCCGTGAGAATCCCGATGGGATCGGATCTTCCGACCCTTCGAGGAAGACGGTTTTTCAAGCTTCGGTAATCGGTAAATGGGCAGGTCGGCAGAGAGTAGGAATGCCCCCGGCTGGCCAGGAGGGACGATTCCCCTCCTTGTGTCTGAACCGGCCTCACGGCTGGTGTCCTGGGCCTCGGACACCGTCATTCCAGGCAGTGTTCTGAGGCCTCATGCCCAACGCCGACCTGCCTACTGCCCTCTCCCTAACGGCCAGGAGGGACGAAAGATGACGACGGCGACGGTCGATACCGAAAGTCATGTGGCCCCGGAGCCGACCTGGGAGCTCGTCCTGAAGCGGAACTCCATCGAGCGCCTCAAGCAGGAGAAGTTTCCCCTGGACATCGTTCAGGAGCTCCCGCGGTTGATCGCCCGGGGCTACGAGGCCGTACCCGAGGAGGACATCGTCCGCCTGAATTGGTGGGGCCTGACGCACGACAAGCCGAAGGTCGGGACCTTCATGGTCCGTATCAAGGTCCCGGGCGGCCGCATCACGCCCGACCAGCTCATCGCCATCGGCGAGCTGGCACGACGGTACGGCCGGAACTACGGCGAGCTCACGACCCGTCAGGGGATCCAACTCCACTGGGTGCGTCTCGACCAGCTCCCGGAGGTCTTGGAGTCCATTCAAGCCGCCGGCCTGACGACCGTCGGCGGTGAGGGGGACACGGTCCGTAACATCACGAGTTGTCCTGTAGCCGGCGTCGACCGGGCCGAGCTGTTTGACGTGCGGCCTGTCGTCGAGGCGGCGGCCCGGTTCTTTTACGGGAATCGGGACTACTCGAACCTCCCCCGGAAGCACAAGTACACCATCAGCGCCTGTCCGGCCCAGTGCAACGCCCCCGAGATCCACGACGTGGCCCTGGTCGGGACCCTCAAGGACGGCCGGCCCGGATTCGCCGTCCGGGTCGGCGGGGGGCTGTCGGCGACGCCCCGGATTTCCCGGGACTTGGGTGTGTTTGTCCCCATCGAAGAAGCCATCGAGGTCCTGCGAGCCGTCACGGACGTATGGCAGACGAATTTACGCTATCGCCTCAGTCGGGCAAAGGCCCGCATCAAGTTCATGGTCGACGACTACGGCCCTGAAGGTGTCCGGGCCCTGGTCGAGGCCCGCTTGGGCCGCCGACTCGAAGACGGGCAAGCACCGGCCCCGACCCACGACACCGACCATCTGGGCGTGCATCCGCAGAAGCAAGAGGGCCTCGTTTACGTAGGGGTCCCTGTCCCGATGGGCTGGGTCCGGGGGGACCAACTCGTCGCCCTCGGGGAAATCGTCGGCGAGTTCGACGGCGACGTGCGCTTCACCCGCATGCAGAACTTTATCGTCACAGGCGTCCCGGAGGACCGGCTCGAGTGGCTCACGGAGCGGCTGACGGCTATCGGATTCGACCCTCGGCGGAACCGCCTTTATGGGCGATCGACGGCATGCACGGACCATCAGTTCTGCAATTACTCGGTGGCCGAAACCAAGGGCAAGCTCAAGGACGTCCTGGCGGCCCTTGAAGAACGATTCGGCAGGGCCGTGGAAGAACTCCGGATTTACGTGGACGGATGCCCTCACGCCTGCGCCCATCACTGGGTCGGCGACATCGGCCTCCAGGGAACGACGACCCAGCACCCCACGAAGGGGGTCCGGGTCGAGGCCTACGACGTCTGCCTACGGGGCGGGCTGGGGACGCGGGCGGCCATCGGCAAGCCCCTGCTCCGGCGGATTCCCGAGGACCAGATCGTCGAGGTCCTCTGCCGTCTGGTCGGGGCGTGGCTCGAATGGCGGGCCGACCAAGAGACGGACGGTACGTTCCGGGACTTCTTGGATGCTCATACGGACGACCACCTGCGGGCCATCGCCCTCGGGACGTCGCTTCTGGA
>JAUQPV010000341.1 GCA_030550225.1 Acidobacteriota bacterium
AATTCCCAAATCGCCGAATTCCCGAATGGCCCTTCGCTTGAAAAATCGTCCGCCCCGGAGGGTCGGAAAAGCCAAATCCATGCGGGTTTTCACGAACCGAACGGCCCTGATAAGACAGGTTCCAGTCGTTCCTTGACGACTACCCGTCCGTCTGGGGGCCGAGGTCTATGGTCCGTGGTCTATTACCTACTTGCCAAACTGCCGGACTCCCGGACTGCCGAATTCCCGGATTTCAGGTCCGGCGGCGGCGTTTCTGCCTGAGGAGTTCCAGGAGTTCCGAGGCGGGGCGGGTATTGACCACGTCGGCGGCCGTCAGCCAGCCCTTGCGGGCGATGCCGACGCCGTAGACGTAGTCGCCCAGGTCAGATTTCCGGTGGGTGTCGGGGTCGATGCTGAACTGGACGCCCATCTGGCGGGCTCGTTCCAGGTGGGTCCAGTCCAGGTCGAGGCGGTGAGGGTTGGCGTTGATCTCGATGAGGGTCCCCGTCTCGGCGGCGACTTCCAGGATGCGGTCCAGGTCGACCTCGTAGCCCTTCCGGCCCAGGAGGAGGCGTCCCGTGGGATGCCCCAGGATGGTCGTGCACGGGTGTCGCATGGCCCGGACGATCCGTTCGGTCATCTCGGCCTGGGACATCTGGAAGCGGCTGTGGACGGAAGCGACGACGAAGTCCAGCCGTTCCAGGAGGTCGTCGTCTAAATCCAGGCGGCCATCCGGGAGGATGTCGACTTCCATGCCCCGCAGGATGCGGACCTCCGGGACTCGGCGTTGGACTTCTTCCATCTCGGCCCACTGTTGGAAGAGCCGGTCCCGGTCGAGGCCGTTGGCGTAATAGGCGGCCGGCGAGTGGTCGCTGATGCCGACGTACTCGAGGCCCAGGTCCCGGGCTGTTTCCATCATCTCCTGGAGGGTGTCGGCCCCGTCGCTGTAGTGCGTGTGCACGTGGAGGACGCCCCGGACGTCGGTCGGTTCGATGAGCTTCGGGATGTCCCGCCGGACGGCCCGCTCGATTTCGCCTCGGCCCTCCCGGACCTCGGGTGGGAGCCAGGCCAGGCCCAGACGTTCAAAGACCGGCTCGTCCCCGTACACGTCGTCCGCCGTCCCGGTCGACGGGAGCGACAGGGGGGCGCCGTCCTTCTGGAGACGGAGCCCTACCCAGGCATAGCCCTGCCGGGTCGTCCAGGCCTGAAAGGCCTGATTGTGTTCTCGGCTCCCCGTGTAGTATCGCACGGCCCACGGCCAGTCTTCGGCCGGGACCCACGTCAGGACGACCGGCAGGCCGACCGAGGGGACGCGAAGCCACCAGGTCGGGTCCTGAAACTCGACGACGTCGAGACGTACGGGGGCCTGGTCCAAGCCGAAGCCAGACGGATCCGACGGCGGCACGCCCTGGAGGAGCAGGTTCACGTTTCCCACGACAGGGCACCACCGGCGCACGCTCCCAACCAGCCGGACGGGTCCCGGCCACCGCTGACGGAGGAAGGCCTCGATCGCCACGGCGATGGGGTAGACCTTCCCAAGGAGGAAGCGGCCCGAGGCGGCCCGGTAGAGAGCCAGGCCCTCTCGAATCGTCTCGATGGTCCGGGGCCCGAAGCCCTCGATGAGCTGGAGGCGGTTTTCCTGCAAGGCGTATTCGAGGTCGGCGACCGTGCGGATGTCCAGCTTTTCGTAGAGGAGGCGGACCCGCTGGGGGCCCAGGCCCGGGATCTCCAGAAGCTCCAAGAGGCCCGGTGGCGTCTTGGCCCGGAGTTCCCGCAGGAGGGCCGGCGGCTCGCCCGTCTCGTAGTACTCCCGGATGACCTTGGCCGTCGAGCTTCCGATGCCCCGGACCGACTGAAGGCGCCCCGTGCGGATAAGTTCGTCCAGGGGTTCTCGGGTCCGGGTCAGGGCCCGGGCCGCATTCTCGTAAGCCCGGACCTTAAAGACGTTTTCGCCCTGGAGGGCCAGGAGCGTGGCGATCTCTTCCAGGACCTCGGCGACGGCCTTCTTATCCGGGCGGGTGGGCATGCCAGGGCCTCCGATGCCGGATCTCATAGACGATGGACCGGTCCATCGGCGGGGGCGTCAGCCTCGGGAGGTCCGGCCGGAAGGGCGGGAGCGGGTACTCTAACTGCTGAACGATACGGTTGTATAAAGGCCGCCAGGAAGGGTAGGCGGACGACGTCCTCGAAGTTTAGCGGATGAGGGCCTTCAGGGCGCGGTCGTCTCCCTCTCGATGCCGCTCCCAGAGCTGGACGGCCAGCCATCCGCCCATCCCGTCCAAGCCGGCGCCCCGCCGCCACCCGAACATGCGCTCCAGCTTTTTCAGGCCCTGGGGGAGACCGACGAACTTGAACATGGGCTGGAGGTCCAGGTGCGCAAAAGGCCGCTTCCAGTGGGGATACGTCTGCTCGAGCATCTGAAGGTCGAAGCCCTGGCCCCCGAAGGAGACCATCAGACGGACCGACTCCAGGATTCGAGGCACTTCGTGAAGGTTCTGGCCGGCGACGAAGACCCGATAGTCGTGATCCAGGAAAATCCCCGCCAAGGTCATTCGGTAGTGGCCCGGGCGGACCTGGTAGGCCTCCACATCGACGAAGGCCGTCCATGGCCAGAAGTCTGGAATCAGACGCCACCGCTCGGTCGGCGGTAAGACCCGTTCAAACCACCGGGCGTCCCGCTCCTGGTAAGCCCGCTGGGCTTGAAGGAGCTGGCGCCGCCAGCGCGCCTTCTGACGG
>JAUQPV010000033.1 GCA_030550225.1 Acidobacteriota bacterium
AGGCGGGAGAAGTCCGGGAAATCGCTACAGCCGTTACGGAACTGGCCCGGGCGCGGGATCAGGTGCATTTGGTCGTCATCGGGCGGGACTCCCGGGAGGCCGAGCCCGCACTGCGGCATGCGCTGAACGGCACGCCAGTACGGCTCACCGTGACCGGCGTGATTCCTGCGGAAGAAGCAAGCCGGTGGCTGGGCTGTAGTGACGCTTTCCTTTTTGTGCGGGGCGGGGTCTCATCCCGTCGGACGACGGTCGTGGCGGCCATCGCCCATGGGGTACCTGTCATCGGCTACCGGAGCGTCGAGACGGCCTGGCCCATCACTGAGGCCGGCGTCGCCCTCGTCGAATTCGGGGACGCCGAGGGGCTTGCCCGCTTGCTCCTGCGTCTGGCCCGGGACCCGGCATGGGCGGCGGAACTCCGAGAATGCCACCGCGCCGCTTATGAGCGATACTTCTCGTGGGACGCGATTGCCGAAAGATTCCTGGCCGTGACGAAGGGATAGGGAGCGACGGAGTAATGACGAAGAGATAAAGCCGATTTTTCGGACTTCGTTTCAGAAAACGATCTTCTTTGCTTCCATCTCTCTGTTACCAGATCTGTTCGGTTCGTGAAAACCCGCATGAGTTCAGCTTTTTCGACCCCTCGGGGAGAACGATTTTTCAAGCTCTGGTCCTTCGGCCGGTGGGTTCCTGAGCTCATGGCTTCGGGCTCATCGCTCATGACCATGACCTGAGCGATGAACTTATCTCCCTGGGACCCGGGACCTTCTTGAAAAATCGTGCTTTCCGGGCGGTCGAAAAGGCCGTCCGGACGCCATTCTCACGAACCGAGCGGCTGTGTTACTCTTCTGAGTCCCATCACTTCGTCATTCCGTCACTTCTTGCCGACTTATGAAATACCGAGTCCTGTTGGTTTCGTCCCATCCCGTGCAGTATGCGGCTCCTCTGTATCGGCGGATGGCTCAGGACCCTCGGCTGGATATCCTCGTGGCCTATTGCAGCCTGCAAGGCGCCGAGAAGGGCATGGACCCCGAGTTTGGCATAGAAGTGGCATGGGATGTGCCGCTTCTGGATGGCTATCCATGGGTGCAGGTGCCGAATCGATCGCCCCGACCCGGCTTGGGACGCTTCTTTGGGCTTGTCAATCCAAGGCTGTGGAAGTTGGTGCGGGAAGGCAGGTTCGACGCAGTCGTCAACTTTACAGGTTATGCATATGCCAGCTCATGGATCGTTTTTGCTGCGGCCAAGCGTTGGGGCACCGCTCTGCTCTTTGGGACGGATGTCCCTACCCTGCAGTCTCGCACCAGCCAGCCATGGAAAGCTTGGCTGAAGCGTTTTGTGTTACCTCTTATCTTTCGTCTCGCCGATACTGTTATCGTCTCCTCTACGGGGGCAAGACGACTGGTTCAGAGTCTCGGCATCCCGGAACAACGCATCGTGCTGACGCCTCTCGTCGTGGACAACGACTGGTGGCTCCAGCAGACTCAACAGGTGGACCGAGCGGCCGTGCGAGCCCAATGGGGCATTCCGGAAAAAGCCTCTGTCGTTCTCTTTTGCGCCAAGCTCCAACCGTGGAAGCGCCCGCAGGATGTCTTAAGAGCCTTTGCTCAAGCTGACGTGCCCAAGGCCTACTTAATCTTTGCCGGAGAAGGACCTCTTCGGCAGTCTCTGGAAGAAGAAGCTAAGGCCCTGGGCATCGCCGAACGGGTGCGTTTCCTTGGATTCATCAACCAGTCTCGACTGCCGGCTGTGTATTGCGCGGCTGACCTATTGGTGCTTTCCAGCGACTATGAGCCCTTCGGCGTCGTCCTCAATGAAGCGATGCTGTGTGGGATACCGGTCGTCGTCAGCGATCGGGTCGGTGCCCGGTACGACCTCGTGCGGGAAGGGGAGACGGGGTTTGTGTATCCTTGCGGCGATGTGGACGCCTTGGCAAGGATTCTCCAGGAAATCTTGCCCGACCGGGAGCGGCTCCGGCGGATGGGGGAAGCGGCCCGCCGACGGATGGAGACGTGGTCGCCTCGGGAGAACGTGGAGGCCTTCGTCCAGGCCGTCGAGCGAGCTGTCACCCGCAAGGGGCAGAGGGCAAAGGGCGAAGAGTAGAGGACTAAGGGGAGAAGAGGACGATGAGCTGGGGAGTTTGGGTGATTGAACGGGTCGTCGGCTTTGTCCCACGACGGGCGGTGCTGGGCGTTTATGGGTTTCCCCGCTTGGCACGTGCACTCCGGGCGCTTCTGAATGCCGCAGTCCCGGCGGGTCTCAGTGAAGTCTCGGTCGTTGCGGGGCCCCTCCGGGGGACGCGGCTCTTGCTTGATCTCAAGACGGAGAAGTACCTCTGGCTCGGCACTTATGAACCGTGGGTGCAGGAGGCCATTCGGAGATATCTCCGGCCCGGACAGGTCGCGTGGGACGTGGGGGCTTTCATCGGCTACCACACCCTGTTGATGTACCGCACCTGTGGCCCCGGTCGGGTCGTGGCCTTGGAACCTGACCCGGCGAACCGAGCACGTCTTGAAAAGAATTTGGCCCTCAACGGGACCCGGGACGTGTTCGTGATCCCTGCGGCGGCGGGACGGTCACCGGGGAAAGCCTGGCTGAAGAGACATGGTTCTTGTACGCGAATGGCCCCATCGGGAGACATCGCGTGTGACGTCGTCCGTTTAGACGACCTCTTGGAGCGATTTCCCCCGCCGCGTCTCGTGAAGATGGACATCGAGGGCGGTGAAGACGACGCATTGGCCGGTGCTTCCCGACTCCTTTCCGAAGTCCGTCCCGTGTGGGTCGTCGAACTGCACGGACCGCCTGGTGAGGCGGCTTGCGAGCGGCTCCGGCAGGCGGACTATCGGTTAGTCCCTATCGGCAAGGGTATAGACGCTCCCGCCGACCTCCCCGTCGGTGGTCCGGCCCATATCGTGGCCATCCCGTAAAGGGCAAAGAGCTAACAGAGCCGTTCAGTTCGTAAGAATCGTATCCGGGACAGCCCCCCTGCCGCCCGAGAGGCACGGTTTTTCAAAAGTGACAAAAGGACGGAGTGACGAACAACGGTCTTGGGCAGATGGGCCGTACGGAACCATCGCAAACTGCGGCCCTATCGATGAGCAACAAGGTTGCTGAGTGACGGAGTGACGACGTGACGAAGTTAGGAACAAGCAATCGTCAAGGCCGAACGGACATGGCGACCTCATCGCTTTGTCACCCTGAACTCATCTCCAAACCCTCTCCCTGAGGGAGAGGGTAGGGTGAGGGCCTCGATTCAGAGCTCCTTTTTCACTGGGATTAGGGACTTTTGAGACGAGTTCCCTGTCACTTGCAGACGTGTCAACCCGAAAAAACCACAACTTTCAACGCTCTCTTCACAAGCCCTCTACCCTATGCTCTCTGTCCTTTGCCCTATGCCATAGATGAAGTTACTCCTCTACTCTCGGGTGTTTCCGCCGGCCGTCGGTGGGATGGAGCGGTTCGCCGAAGAACTGGCCGGTTGGTTGGCCGAGCATGAGTATGACGTCACGGTCGTGACGTATACGCCGGCCGAGCCGACCGCCGACCAAAACCGGCTTTACCGGGTGCTCCGGTGCCCGAACCTCAGGACCGTCGTACGGATGGCCCGACAGGCGGATATCGTCCACGTGAGTGGCCTGTCGGTCCGGGGCATCCTGGTAGCGCTTCTGGCGGGATGGCGGCCCGTGGTGACCCATCATGGCCATCAGGCTGTCTGCCCGACGGGGCTGGCCTGGAATCCAAACCCCGGTGGCCTCTGCGAAGCGAGACCCCGGCCGGGTCCCTGCCGGGTGTGTCTTGAAAGGGGTCCTCGCGGCAAAGGGAGCGTCCAGATCCACCGAGCGGCGGCCTGGACGGCGGCCGTCAACGTATGTGTCAGCCAATACTTGGCCGGTCGCATCGGTGTGCCGCGGCACCGCGTCATCTACAACGCAGTGTCGGAGGCGGCGTTCCGAATGCACACCGACGGACCCGGGCAAGACGGGTTGATCGCCTTTGCCGGGCGGCTTGTGGCCGAAAAGGGGCTGGACCTTTTGTTGCGTGCGCTGACGTGGGTGCCGGAAGCGCGTCTCGAAATAGCCGGTGATGGTCCCATGCGGAAGCCGTGGGAGGCCCTGGCCCGGGAATTAGGACTCGACCGACGGGTTCGGTTCCTCGGGTCGCTTCCATTCCATGGGGTCGCTGAACTCTACGCACGGGCGGCCGTCATCTGCGTGCCGAGCGTCTGGGATGAACCTTTCGGCTACGCGGCGGCTGAGGCGATGGCCATGGGGCGGCCAGTCGTGGCGACGCCGCGAGGCGCACTCCCGGAGCTTCTGGCCGACGGTCGGGGATGGGTCGCCCCGGCGGCCACGCCGGAGGCGTTGGCCGACACCCTGCGAGCGGCTTTGGAGGATGCTCAAGGGCGTCAGGCGGCCGCCGCTCGGGCCCGAGCCTTTGCGCAGTCACAGCTTGCCCTGGACGTCATGGGTTCAAAATACGCCGCATGCTACCGGAGAGTGATGCGGTGACGTCCCTTCCCGAACGGGCTGTGGCCGGCCTTCATGACTTTTTGATTCAGAGAGTCATCCCGCAATATGTACAACGCAAGGGGCGTGCCGTGGACCTGGGGGCTGGCAGTGGGGCGCTGGCCTTGCGATTGCAGACGATGGGTCTTGAGGTCCTGGCCGTGGACCTGGACAGTAGCGCTTTCCAGGCCGATGTACCTTTTTTGCGAATCGACCTGAACGACCGGGATTTTCCAGAAAGTCTGGGCCCCGAGTCGTTCCAACTCGTCACGGCCGTAGAGGTCATCGAACACCTGGAAAGTCCCGTCGCTTTTCTTCGGAATATCGGCCGCCTGTTGGAACCCAACGGCACGGCTATCATCACGACACCGAACGTGGATAACCTGCCGGCTCGTTTGAAGTTCCTCTTGACCGGCAAGCTCCGCATGATGGACGAGCGGGGAGACCAGACACACATTTCCCCTATTTTCTGGGATCTCTTTGTCCGCCAGTATTTGCCCCGGGCCGGACTGCAATTGGTGGCCCACTATGTTTACCCGCCGAGGGGCTACTCGCTGACCCGGCCCCGATACGCCTGGGTACTGGGCATCCTCGCCCGCATCCTACCCGGCGATGCGCTCTTTGGAGATTCCCACGTGGCAGTTTTGAAGAGGGCTTGATTGGTGAAGTGATGAATGCTCTCTATACAGCTGTCCTTGCGGGCATTTTCTTAATAGGCCTCTTGGCATGGCGGCAGGCGGTCGTAGGAGCGCTTGTCTTGGCGGTTTTTGAAGGGGCCTTGCGGAAGTGGGTATTCCCAGAAGCCCACCAATGGGTCTATCTTGGGAAAGACGCCCTCCTGCTGGGGGCTTACGCCGGCTTCTTCGCTCCCCGGCTGGCCATGCGGAGACGGCTGGTGTCGCATCCGGCTACGGTCCCGCTCATAGCGTTAGGTTGCCTGACGTTGGTCCAACTGGTGAATCCGGCGCTTCCGAACCTCTGGGTCGGGCTATTTGGAATCCGGGCGTACATGATCTACGTACCTCTTCTCTACCTGGTGCCGTTCGTCTTTCGGGATGCGGAGAGCTTGCGGAAGTTCTGGAACCGGTACTTGGTCTTGGCGGCCATCCCTCTGGTTTTAGGGCCGATTCAATTCGCCGCCCCCTTGGACAGTGTCCTGAATCGATATGCCTGGCAGGACGAAGCCGCTCTTAGCGTGGCCGCCCTCCCGGGATACGGGCCTCGGATCACCAGCACGTTTTCCTATATGAGCGGTTACACGACTTACCTTCGGGTCCTCTTCCTGGTGGGACTTTCGACTCTCCTTTTCGATCCCAAGGTGCCGGCTCGCTGGTACCGGTGGGCCATGCTGGGCGGGGTCATCGCCAATTCGTGGATGACGGGCGCCCGGGGCATATTCCTTCTGCTTGGGGTGGCAGTGCTTATCTTAATGCTCCTGATCGTCAAATTGCAGGGGCGACGGGCAGTGCGCTCGGTGGTCCTGATGTGTACGGCGCTTCCCCTATTGGCCCTGCTGGCCGAGCGGGTTTTCCCGGAGGCCTATCAGGGCTTTGTCGAGCGGGCTCGGCAAAGCCAGGACATCCCGGGGCGGGTCACGGGCATCGTGACCGGACCAATCTGGGCCATCGGTCAAGCCGGCCTCTTCGGCTATGGGGTCGGAAGTACGCACCAAGCCACGGCATTCCTGGCGCCAGGCGGAAGCCCTGCCCCGCCGGCCGAAGGGGAGCTCGAACGTATCGTCCTGGAGCTGGGGCCGCTGGGACTGGTGTTCATCCTGTGGGCCCGTATTCTCGTGACCGTGCGACTGTGGCGGGCTGTGAAAGCCAGCCGGGGCACGGGTCTTTGGCCATACCTGATAGGGGCCTTCCTCTATGATCTCATGAGTCTGCCAGGACCCCTCATATTCAACCACACGGCCCATCTTTTCTACTGGTTCATGGCGGGCATGACGCTTATTCCGGTGACGAGAAGCCGTCTCACAAATCCCCACCTCCCGCAGGAGAAGGGCCAGGCATGAGGGGCCGCGCCCTGCCCTCTCCCGCGGGGAAAGGTTCTCGAGATGGCTGGGAAGTGGCGGAGTAATCGTTGAGACGTCCACGGAGAAGATTTTTGTGCCCTCTGCGGTGAATCGTCATGGGGAAGGGCCATCGTCAACGTCTTGATGCTCGTCCCGGCGCTCTGACGTCACCTCATCACTCCGTCACTCCGCCACCCCGCCACCCCGTCACCCCATTTCGTATTGCCGTCGTGACCCCATTTCTCGATAAACGGCACGGGACCGAGCGACATACGGCTGAGGCGGTGGAGCGGCTGGCTCGGGATTATGGCTATGAGGTCCATATCTACAGCCAGCGGGTAGAAGATGTGGCTCAAGGACAGGGTGCGGGGGCCGTTGGCCGCATCATCTGGCACAAAATTCCTGATATCCCGGGCCCCTACCTCGGCCGGTACCTCTGGTGGTTTGTGGCCAATCACCTGTGGCGCCGATGGGACCGGTGGGTCCGGGGCCTTCGGTATGACCTCACCTTTTCGCCGGGCATTAACTGTCTGGATGCCGATGTGATCTCGGTCCACATCGTATTCGCCGAGTTCTATCGCCAGACCCGAGATGAGCTGGCATTTCGCCGGAATCCACTGCGTTTTTGGCCCCGGCTTCTTCACCGGCGTCTTTACTATCGCATGATCATCGCCCTGGAACGGTGGGTCTACCGAAGACCCAAGGTCTGGCTCCTTCCAATTTCTCGAAAAGTGGTCGATGACCTTCGGCGGTTTTACGACTCGAAGGGCTGTATATCGGTCGTCTATCATGGCGTGGACCCGAAGCAGTTCCATCCGGAGGTCCGGACTCGACTCCGGGAGACGGCGCGGCAAGCTCTGCGGTTGCCGGCGGATGCCTTCGTCCTGCTCCTCATCGGCAACGATTGGAAGAAAAAGGGCCTCCCGTGTCTGCTGGAGGCCATGGGACGGCTTCGGGATAGGCGACTCCGGCTTCTGGTCGTCGGGCGAGACGACCGGGCACCCTTCGAGGCGGCGTTGGCCCGCTACGAATTGAACGACCGAGTCCACTTCCTGCCTCCGCGCCCCGACGTGGAATTTTACTATGCGGCCGCCGATACCTATGTGGCACCTTCGCTGGAAGACGCCTTCGCCCTGCCGGTGGCCGAGGCGATGGCCTGCGGGCTTCCGGTGATTGTAAGTAGCCACGCGGGTGCCAGCGAGATCGTGACCGACGGGGTCGACGGCCTCATCCTGAAGGACCCCCGGAATCCAGAGGAGCTGGCTGCCCTCATCCGGCGGGTGTACGAGGACCCCGAACTGCGGACCCGTTTGGCGAGCCAGGCGCCTCGGACGGCCCTGGCCTACACGTGGGATCGGGCCGCCGAGGCCCTGCATCGAGTCCTTCAAGAGTTCATCCAAGCCCGGCGAGGCCGCATTCCAGATATCTCCGATTGATGGTCCCGCAGAGGCGCGGAGCATCCAACCTTCTCTCAGAGGGAGAGGGTTGAGTGCTTCTTCTCTTAAGTCATTCCATGAAAGGCTAAGTTATTCCATGCAAAGTGGAATACCCAAATGCGGTGAGGGTGAGACAAGGGGACGAGTGGTGATTCAGGTCGTCTCTGCCATCTCCGTCGAAGCCTCCGGGCCGGCGTATAGCGTGCGTCGGCTCTGCGAGGCGGTGCGGGAGGCCGGGGTGGAAGTGGGCCTCGCGGCGCTCGACTGGTCCCCCATGGATGGCGTGCCGGAGTATGCGCGGCTGTTTCCGCTGGGGATGGGGCCAAGGCGGATCGGGCGGTCACCGGCACTGGCGCGGTGGCTGAGGGAGGAAGCCAGGGCCGGGCGGATCGGGCTGTTGCACAACCACGGGCTTTGGATGATGCCGAATGTGTATCCGGGATGGGTGGCGCGCCGCTTCGAGCTGCCGTACGTGGTCTCGGCACGGGGAACGCTGGGGGAGTGGCCCTTTCACAGCGGCTCGCCAGTCAAGCGAGTCTTTTGGCCGCTCGTCCAGAAGCCGGCGCTCTCAGCCGTCACGTGCTGGCATGCGACAAGCCAGGCCGAGTACGAGGACATCCGCCGAATGGGCTTTCGGCAGCCGGTGGCGGTGATCCCCAACGGGATGGACTTGCCGCCGCTTCTCCCGAAGGAATTCCGCCAGCCGCGCACGCTCCTCTATCTGGGTCGTCTCCATCCCAAAAAGGGGCTGGATTGGTTACTGCGCGCGTGGGCCGCGGTGGAAGCGCGGTTTCCAGAGTGGCAGTTGCGCATCGTGGGGCCGGACGAGCGCGGCCACCTCGCCGAGCTTGTGGCCCTGGCCTGTTCTTTGGGGGTAGAACGCGTGACGTTCGCTGGCCCGGTCTACGGTGAGGACAAACGGCGAGCGTACGCCCAGGCCGAGCTCTTCGTGCTGCCGACGCGGCATGAGAATTTTGGCCTGGTCGTGGCCGAGGCCCTGGCCGCCGGCACGCCGGCTATCGTCACCCGCAATGCACCGTGGAGCGGTCTCGAGACGCACGGCTGTGGCTGGTGGGTCGAGCCCGGTGTGGATGCCTTGGTGGCTTGCCTGGAGGAGGCACTGGCCTATCCCCCAGAGCGCCTGGCGGCGATGGGCCAAGCCGGGCGTCGGTGGGTCGAGGCGGAGTTTTCCTGGCCAGCCGTCGGGGCGCGCATGGCGGCCGTGTACCGTTGGCTGCTGGACGGGTCTCCGAAACCTGCGGACGTGGTCGTGGACTGATGACCGGAAGTACCGGCATCGTTCAACCGTGTTGCCCGCTCTGCCACGGCGTCCAATTTGCGGCCCATCGGTTCTCGCTTCTCCGCTGCATGGGATGCGGGCTGGTCGTGAACCCGGAGATCTTCCGACCCGGCGCCGGGGAGGCGCTCAACAAGGATGCGTTCGGGGATCAGTGGGAGCCGGAGACGTCGTTCTGGGTGCGATGGTTCGAGAGGTGGAAGAACCGCCGGTATGTCAATACGATCCGGCAGTATGTTCAGGGCGGACGGCTCCTGGAAATCGGAGTCGGGAGCGGCCGGTTTCTCGAAGCGGCGCGAGCGGCGGGATTCGAGGTGATGGGCTGCGACATCTCGCCGGCGGTCTGCCGAAGGGTCGAGGAGCGGATCGGCGTGAGGGTGCATTGCGGACCTGTCGAATCACTACCGGAGCGAGCCTTCGACGTGGTGGCGATGCACCACGTGCTGGAGCACGTCGAGGATCCGGTCGGCTTTCTCCGCGCCGTGCGCCGCGTACTGGCGCCCCGTGGCGTCGTCCATATCGCGGTGCCGAACATGGCCTGCTGGGAAGCGCATTTTTCGAGCTGGAATTGCTACCTGCCGTATCACCTTGCCTACTTCGACTGCGATACGCTGGGCCGCGCTGTGAACCAAGCTGGGTTTCTCGTGATGTGGAGTACGACCCACGAGAGTTTCTCCACGTGGTTCCTTACGCTGGTGCGAGCCATCCTGCGGGTCAAGCCGGACCATGCGCTCCACATCGCGGCCTCGATTGGCAGGGTGCCGCGGTGGTGGCCCGTGGTCGAGCATCCGTATCGCCTGGCGATGGTCGTGGCAGGGATTTTCACTTGGCCCCTGCGGGCAGTGCAGGGTCGACTGGGGCGAGGGGACGAACTCATCGTCGTTGCCAGAAATTTTCGAGAAGATACAGATGGTTCCTATTACTGCGCTTATCGTAACGCGTAATGAGGAATTGAATATTGAGAAGTGCTTGAAGAGTATAACCGGATGGATCGACCAAATATTTGTCATCGACTCCGAAAGTGAAGACCAGACCGTCGAGATTGCCCGTCGATATGCTGAAGTATTCCTTCTCCCCTATGAGCACGGACGCATCATCCCCTGGATTTTTCAATGGGGCCTGGACAACCTACCCATCAGGAATGAGTGGGTCCTCATCCTCGAGGCCGATCAAGAAGTCTCTCCAGAACTCCGGCAGGAGCTTCAAGACCTGTTCGCTCGCCCCGACATCCGGGAAAATGGTTTTTACATCCGGCGTATCCAGGTCTTTCGGGGACGCCGGATACGTTTCGGAGGATATGGCTCGAAGTACTTACTGAAACTATTCCGGCGCTCCGAAGGCCGACTGGACCCCTTAGAGGAGGACACCCGCATCTACGTCCGGGGAAGGGTCGGCAAACTTCACGCACCCCTAATCGAATACAATATCAAAGAGCATAATATATTGTTCTATGTTCAAAAGCACGTACGCTATGCGGAGGCCTTTGCGAAAGAAGAGTTCGAGAGGCGTCGGCAGGGACTCCGCTTCCAGGTCAAGCCCTCCCCCTTCGGTACGCCTGATCAACGAACCCTCTGGCTCAAGTCCCTGTACTATCGCCTGCCCCTTTACGTCCGTCCCTTCTTGTACTATTTCTACCGTTACTTTTTGCGCCTGGGGTTTTTGGATGGAAAGGAGGGGTTCATCTTCCACTTCTTGCAGGCCTTTTGGTTCCGACTGCTGGTCGACATCCGGCTGGAGGAGTTAATGCGGGAGGAGGAGCGGGGGAAGGGGAATAAGGGATGCATAGGGATGAGTAGAGATGAGTAGAGATGAGTAGAGATGCATAGGGATGCGTAGAGATGAGTGGGGATGAAGGGGAGATGCGTGGAGATGCGGTGGGCAAAAGGGCGGAAAAGCTCATTCCAGCTTACCGCGGCTCTGACCCGGGATCGAATTGCAGGAGAAACTGCTTCAGTCTTGTATGCGACCGATTCACCCACCGAAAATGAAATGGTCATGGCGGGGTGACGGAAGACGGGGTGACGAAGTAGATGGGGCGATGGCTTCGATGGGGTGTCGGGTTACTGGCGCTGGCGGCGCTGGTCGCGGTCGGATGGCGTCTCTTTCTGAAGGGACTGGGGTCGTTTTTGGTCGTGGAAGACCGGCTGGAACCGTCAATCGCTATCGTCGTCTTGAACGGTCACCTGCCCTTTCGGGCCATGGAAGCCGCCGAGCTCTATCGGGCCGGTTGGGCACCCCAGGTCGTCTTGATCCGGAGCCATCTCTGGCCGGAAGACCGGACCCTCGAGGAACTGGGCATTCACCGACCCCAGGAGTGGGATTGGAGTCGGGAGGTCCTGATCCGGCTGGGCGTCCCGCCGTCGGCTATTCGGTTCGTAGACGGTCGCCCCCGTACGACGGACGAAGAAGTTCAAGCTATCGCTCGAGCATTTAGCGATAGCGAGCGACCCGTCATCATCGTAACGTCCAAATATCACACCCGCCGGGTCCGTATGATGTGGAACGGACTGACAGGTGGGCGGCCTCGGGTCATCGTGCGGGCTACCCGCTATGACCGGTTCGAACCGAAAGCGTGGTGGCGGGACCGACGGTTTGCCTTAGCGGTCGCCCGGGAGTACCTGGGGCTGTTCCATTACTGGCTCGGCATGCCTATTGGGGTGACGGAGTGAAGTGGGATGTCCACTGCCGACCTGTCCCTGAAGTGGACGCCGGGATGACTGCCGGCTCTGGAAATAGGCACCGGGATAGCTCCCGGTTCTATAAGGGGGACACCGCCATGACTGGCGGTGTTGGGATGGGATGGACGCCGCCGTCACCGGCGGCGCCAGGACAGGGGGACACCGGCATGACTGCTGGTGTTTTGAAGATGAGGGCCCGCGTTCCGGCAGACGGGACGTCTATCCTCCCGCAGGCCGGAGGCCTGCTCCTATCTCCCCATCTGCCAACCTGCTGACCCATGATCGTCCTGGGCATTAACGCGTATCACGGGGATGCGTCGGCGGCCATCGTCGTCGACGGCCAGCTCGTGGCGGCCGCCGAAGAGGAGCGCTTCACCCGGGTCAAGCACTGCGCGGGCTTCCCGGCCCACGCGGTCCGGTACTGCCTGGACGCCGCCGGGGTTCGCATCGACGAGGTCGACCACATTGCCGTCCCCCGGAAGCGGAGTGTCCGGCTCCCGCGCAAGGCTTGGTATGCCCTCCGGATGCCCCACCTGGCCCTGGACCGTCTAAAAGCCTGGCGGTCCTTTGGGGACATCCGAACCACCCTGGCCCGGGCATTCGACGTGGATCCGGCCCGCATCCGGGCCCGGTTTCATTTCATCGAACACCACGTCGCCCACATCGCCAGCGCCTTCTTCGTATCGCCCTTTGAGCGGGCGGCCCTCCTCTCGTTGGACGGCCTGGGCGATTTTGCCAGCGGCATGTGGGGCCTGGGAGAAGGGAACCGCATCACCATCTGGGGAAGTGTCGCTTTCCCCCACTCGGTCGGCATGTACTACACGGCCGTGACCCAGTACCTGGGGTTCTGGAAATACGGCGACGAATATAAGGTCATGGGCTTAGCCGCATACGGGGAGCCGGAGTTCTTGGATGAATTTCGACAGATGATCCGGGTCCAGGGAACGGAGAATCGGGGAAATACGGCAGTCGGCAGATGGGCAGGTCGGCAGGCCGGCAGGGAGAGGATGGGGTATCGGATGGACTTACGATACTTCCGGCACCACGTGGACGGGCCGACGATGACGTGGGCCGAGGGAGAGCCGGTCCTGGGCCCTCTGTTTTCGGACTTCTTCGTGCGACGCTTCGGTCCCCCAAGACAGACGCCGGTCGGCGGTCTGCCGTCAGCGGTCAGCCATTCGGCGTCGGCCCCTGAACCCATCGAGCGACGGCATGAGAACCTGGCCGCGACGCTCCAGACCCGCCTGGAGGAGGTCGTCTTCCACCAGTGGAACGCCCTGTACCGGCTCGTCGAGCGACGGACGGGCCGACCGGCCAAGGCCCTGACCTACGCCGGTGGCGTTGCCTTCAACTGCGTGGCGAACGGCAAGATTTTCGACATGACGCCCTTTGAGGACATTTACATCCAACCCGCGGCCGGCGATGCGGGCTTGGCCATCGGGGCGGCCTTTTACGTGTGGCACCAAGTCCTGGGTCAGCCCCGGTCCTTCGTGATGGACCACGCTTACTGGGGGCCGGCCTTTACGGACGAGGCCATACGACGAGCCATCGAGCGAAAGGGAATCACCGATGACCAATTACGAATTACCCACTTACCTGAGGACGAGCTGGTCCGGGCGACAGCCCGGCACATCGCCGAGGGGAAGGTTGTCGGTTGGTTTCAGGGGCGGATGGAGTGGGGTCCACGGGCGTTGGGGAACCGAAGCATCGTCGTGGATCCCCGACGGCCCGATATGAAGGACATCCTGAATAAGCGGGTCAAGCATCGGGAGCCCTTCCGGCCCTTTGCGCCGTCGATTCTGGAGGAATACACGGGGGAGTACTTTGAAAAGGGCTATCCGTCGCCTTTCATGCTCTTGGCCTACAAAGTCCGGCCCGAAAAGCAGGCCGAAATTCCGGCCCCGACACACGTGGACGGGACGGGTCGGCTCCAGACGGTGAGCAAGCAGGCGAATCCCCTGTACTGGCGGCTCATCGACGAGTTCCGGAAGCTCACGGGCGTGCCGGTCGTCTTGAACACGAGCTTCAACGAAAACGAGCCCATCGTCCGCACGCCGGAGGAGGCCATTGACTGCTTTCTCCGGACGCACATGGACGTGCTGGTGATGGGGCGGTTTCTTGTGGAAAGGTAATTGGTAATTTGGAGGAGGGGGATGGGGAGACGCGTGAGGGCGTTGCAAGACCTGGAGGCGGCGGTCTCGGTGCCCGGCAATATCGCTGAGGCCTAATCGGGACCGGGTCCAATGCTTACTGGACGCCCGAGGTTCTCTCTACGAGCTCCGAAGCCATTTTCTGGCCTCGGTACGGGCCTGGAGTCCCTGGACTCGGTGATAGAGGAACTGGTCGTGAAGCTGAATTCGTTGATTTCAGCCACCCGTCACGTCTCATCCCGCCCAAACCCCTAACCCCCAATTACCAATTACCATCCCAATGCACATCCTCGTCCTAAACCGTTGCTATCCGCCGGAGTTGGGGGCGACGGGCAGAGTCCTCCGGGACCTCGCCCGGGTTTGGGCCCGGCGGCATCGGGTCACGGTCCTCACGGGCCGGCCCTCGGACGGCCCGGAAAGGCATCCCTACTATCTGGTTCGCCGCTCCGAGGATGAGGGCGTCATCGTCGAACGGCTGGGTTCCACGGCCTTCCCCCGGCGTCGAATGGTCGGCCGTTTGGCCGACTATCTGTCTTACATGGTCCTTGCGTTTATCCGGGCCCTTACGATCCGACCCAGGCCGGACGTCGTGATTGCCATGACGGACCCGCCCTTGACGTCCCTCGTCGGAGCCGTCGTGGCGAAGCTCCGGGGCATCCCGTGGATTTACAACATCCGGGACCTCCATCCGGATATGGCCATCGCGGTCGGGGTCGTGCGGCAAGGGTCGCTCGTGCGCCTATGGGAAGCCGTCCATCGGTGGACCCTGCGTCGGGCGAATCGGGTCGTGGTCCTTGGGGAAGACATGCGTGACCGGGTGACCTCAAAGGGTGTCCCCCCGGATCGGGTCGTCGTCGTCCGGGACGGGACGGCGTGGGTGGACCCGCCGGCTGACTCCGATCATCCCGTCGTTCAGACAATCCGAGAGGGCTTCTCCTTCGTCCTCGTCCATGCGGGGAACATCGGATTCGCCGGGGCGTGGGAGACTTTGCTGGAAGCGCTTCGCCGGTTGGAGGCGAAGGACATCGGCATGGTCTTCGTGGGAGACGGCTCCCTCCGACGGTGGGTCGGGGCCGGAATTTCGGCCTGCTTT
>JAUQPV010000342.1 GCA_030550225.1 Acidobacteriota bacterium
GAAGGGCTTCCACGGCCGCCAGATTTTCGGCCTTCCGTCCGAACGCCGGGGCGTACTGCACGAGGCCGACCGTCCATCGGCTCGGAACGGATGCGGTCATAGGGGCTCTCCTGGATGAGCAATGGTCTCAGGTACCGGGTGCCCGGTCCCGAAAAGGGACCACACGCCGAATGTTCACCGACCCCGGTACGTGATGCGGTAGATGACGCCGGCGAAGTCGTCAGAGACCAGCAAGGAGCCGTCGGGCAGGACCTCGAGGTCCACGGGTCGGCCCCAGGGTTGCGTTCCCTGGAGCCAGCCCTCGGCGAAGACTTCATAAGAAGCCTGGTAGACCTCGGGCGGGGTCGGCGTGTCCGGCCGTGGGGTCGGCTCGCGGGGTCCCCCGGGAGCCCGGCTCCCGAGGCGGGACGACGTCTGAAGGCGGACGACCGTGATCCGGTAGCCGATGGGGACGGACCGGTTCCACGAGCCGTGCTCGGCGATGAAGATCTGATTTCGGTATTCGGTCGGAAACATCGTACCCGTGTAAAAGCGCATCCCGAGAGCGGCGACGTGGGGGCCCAGCTCCACGACGGGTGGCGTGAATTCGCCGCACTTCCGCTTTCCGCCGAACTCGGGGTCCGAAATATCCTGGCCGTGGCAATATGGGAAACCGAAGTGCAAGCCGAAGCGGCTGAGACGGTTCAGCTCATCCGGCGGGCGGTCGTCGCCCAGCCAGTCCCGGCCGTTATCGGTGAACCAAAGCTCTCCCGTGACGGGGTGCCAGTCAAAGCCGACGGTATTCCGCACGCCCCGGGCGACGACCTCGACTTGGCTTCCGTCGGGTTTCAGCCGGGTGATGGCGGCGTAAGGGTCCGGCCGTTCGCATACGTTGCAGGGGGCGCCGACGGGAACGTACAGCCAGCCGTCGGGACCGAAGCGGATGAACTTCCAGCCGTGGTGGCGATCTGTGGGATAGTCGTCTCGGACGACGACGGGCCGGGGTGGGTCGGCAAGCCGGTCGTCGATCCCGTCGAATCGCAGGATACGGTCGATCTCCGCCACGTACAGGGCCCCATCCCGCCAGGCGACGCCGTTGGGGGCGTTGAGGCCCGAGGCGATCGTGTAGACGCTGTCTGCCCGAAAATCCCCATCCCGGTCGACGACGGCGTAGACCCGGTCCTTCCGGGTCCCGACATAGAGGATTCCACGGGGACTGCGCGTCATCGACCGAGCACCAGGCACACGGTCAGCATAAACGGAGATGGAAAAGCCGGCCGGCAAGCGGATGAGCTGAAGCGGCAGGGACCGCTCCTGGGATCGCCCTTGGGAAAGGCCCAGGGCCAGGCCCAGCAGGCCCAAGAACCCCACGATGCTCCACGTCCGTTCTCTTCTTGGCATCCTGCACCTCGTCAGGTCCCAAGTACCGGGTCCCGGGAACATGCAAATTAAGCCCGGACGATGTCAGCCATCCCTTTCTGTCGCCGGCGATAGATGAGGTAAGCCCGAATGAAGTCGTCCAAGTGTTCTCCGTCCAAGACGAGCTCGGCCTGGGGGTCCTCGTGGCCCGTGCGATGGTCCTTGACCAGCTTGTAAGGATGCAGGATGTAGGACCGGATCTGATGGCCGAAGCTGATATCTGTCTTGGCCGACTCGAACTTCTGTTGGAATTCTTCTTCCTGCTTGCGCTTGTAGTAATCATACAGGCGGGCCCGCAGGATTCGCAAGGCGATCCGCTTGTTCTGGTGCTGGGACCGCTCATTCTGACACTGGACGACGATGCCCGTCGGGATATGCGTGATCCGGACGGCCGAGTCCGTCATGTTGACGTGCTGGCCGCCGTGGCCCCCGGCCCGGAAGGTCTCGATCCGCAGGTCCTCCGGACGGATCTCGACCTCGATGTCGTCCTCGACCTCCGGGATGACGAACACGGAGGCGAAGGATGTGTGCCGCCGCCGGTTGGCGTCAAAGGGCGAGATCCGCACGAGACGGTGGACGCCCGTCTCGCCCTTGAGGCGGCCAAAGGCATAGGGGCCCTCGACCCGGACCGTGACGCTTTTGATGCCGGCCTCTTCACCCGCCAGGATGTCCACGATCTGGGTCTTCAAGCCATGCTCTTCAGCCCATCGCAAGTACATCCGCAGGAGGAGTTCGGCCCAGTCCTGGGCCTCCGTCCCTCCGGCACCGGCGTGGATGCTGAGGATGGCATTCCGCTCGTCGTCCTCTTCATTCAAGAGAAGACGGGTCTCCATCTCTTGGAGGGCCCTCTCCAGCCGCTCGGCGGCCTGACGGAATTCGGTCTCGACACTCTCGCCCTCCCGAGCCAGCTCCAGGTAGACTTGGAGGTCTTCCAATTGGCGCTCGATACGCTGGGCCTCAGCCAGGAAGCCCTCCAGGCGGGTCTTTTCCTGAGCAAGCTGGGACATTCGAGCCGGCTGTTGCCATACGGTCGGGTCGTGAAGCTGGGCCTCCAAGGTCTCCAGTCGGGCCTGGACCGAGGACCAATCAAAGATAGCCTCGCAGTTCAGACCACTTCTCTCGAAGGGTTTCGAACGTCCGTTCCATTTCTTCGACCAGCATAAGCAAGACCTCTTTTCGGCAATTCGGGAATCCGGCAGTTCGGGAAATTCGTCGTGAAATCGACGAATTGCCGAACTCCCGAACTACTGACAAGATTGGCAGTGGTCAAGGAATAACTGAAGATCCC
>JAUQPV010000343.1 GCA_030550225.1 Acidobacteriota bacterium
TCCATTTCATGGCGGCCGCCCTGCGAGAGTACAAGGTGCGAGATGCAGAATATAGGATGCCCGATGCAGGATGCAAGGTGTCGAATATGTCGGGTTTTCAGGGAGACCCGGCAAAGCCTGATCCCTGACCCCTAAACCCCGGACACCCCCACCGGGGGTGGGCGGCTATGGCTGGACGGCGGCCTCGGCCTCCATCCGCTGACGGACCCGCTCGATGGCCTCCCGGACCCGCCGGTCGTCGCCGGCCTGGCGAGCCGCCTGTGTAAACCATGATAGGGCCTCTCGAAGGTCCCCAGTCGCCTCCGCACAGACGCCCAGATTGTATAGGACTGGGACGGCCGAGGGGGCTCGTTCGTAAGCACGCCGCCAGTCTTCACAGGCCCGGTCGAGTCGGCCATTCCGAGCCCATCGGACACCTTCCTCGAGGAGGCCTCGCGCTTCGGGGTCTGGGACGGCCTCTTCATCGGTCATGAGGGGAATCCGCACGACGGCGTATCGGGGCGCCACGTCCGTCAAGAATTCATCGAGGGCCCGTTGCCGGGCCGCTCGCAGGAGCTCGCCCGGGGTCGGGAGGGTTTCCCGGCGGTCTGGGCAAGCCCGCCGGGCGGCCGTTCCCCGGATGTCCCGGCTGTAGACGACGCGACCCGTGGCGACGTCGATCAGGCGAGGGATGAAAACGAAGATCGCCTTTCGCTCGATGCAGTAAACCGGGACGGACTCGTAGCGGACGCACTTCTTCCCTTCCCACTGGACACACTCCCGACGCTGTTCCGTATAGGGCTGATCGTCTACGTCCGCGACGGTCACGGTCCCCGTGTAAAGACCTTCGACGCCGAAACGCCGGGCCCATCGGGCCAATTCACCGGGGTCGCCGGATAACTGAGCCGGGAGACTCTCTGGGGCCCGGACCGAAAAATAGGGCCGTCCTTCGACCCAAAGGTCCTTCAAGCGAGCCTCGATCTCAGCGGTCAGGGCGTATCCCTCGGGACCTGCCATGGGCAGGACGACCACGTTCCGGTACTGGACGGCCTCGGGATACCGGGCCGGCAGGAGGACCTGCGTCTTCACAGCCGGACCGGCACATCCGAGGACGCCGAGCAGACTGATGACGCCGCCGATAGTCCACCATGAATGGTGCCTGCAGACAGCCATCGGAGGACTCCTTCATGCACATCCGAAGGGTACCTCATACAAAGCAATAAGGCAATAGGGCAGGAAGGCAGGGAGGCCAAAGAACGTCGGGTACGATGAGCTCATCTCCACTCCCTTAGCGGGAAGGAGTGGGCAAAGGGGCCTCTTTCTCACAGGATCTTTGAGACGGGTTCGATGGAGTCGGGCGGTAGGCCCTATGAGCCGGCGGGACGTCGCCCCGAGGCCTGCGTTCCCATCGGCAAAGCAGCCTGCGTCATCCACTATTGCAACCGGTCAGATTGCTCTTTGCGCCCGCCCCTGGCAGACCCCTGGAAAACATGCCCATAGGGCCTGCATCCCGCATCTTGCATCTCGCACCCTGCATCCTGTATCCTGTATCCTCCATCTCCTCCCGTGCCGTCCCCCTCCAGCATGTCGTTGCCCCATCGAAGAAGCCGGCATGATGGCCGGCGTTCCGAGGAGGTCCCTCATGGACGTGGAAGCCAAGAAGCGCGCCCTCCGCATGATCACATACGGACTGTATGTCCTGACGGCGGCCGACGGCGACGAGGTCGCCGTCGGTACGGTCAATTGGCTGTCTCAAGCGTCCTTTGACCCCCCGTTGGTGATGGTCGGCATCAAGGTCGGCAGCCATCTCCACGCCCTGATCGAGCGGACGGGTGCCTTTGCCGTCAACGTCTTAGCGGCTGATCAGAAGGCCATCGCCCAGGACTTCTTCCGCACCACGAAGGTGGAGGACGGCAAGCTTTCGGGCCATCCCTTCGAGCCAGGACCCGCGACGGGAGCACCCCTGCTGGTGGAGCTCCCGGCCTGGTGGGAAGCACGGGTCGTCGATAAAGTCGCCCGCGGGGACCACACGGTCTACGTCGCTGAGGTCGTCGAGGCCGGTGTGCGCCGTCCAGACGCCAAGCCCCTCGTGATGTGGGACACGGGCTGGTACTACGGGGGTTGACGGGGCAAGCTCCCACTGCATCTCCCCCAACCGAAGGATCCTGGAGTGGGAGGCGTCCTCATGGAAGTCCTTCGCGTCCTCGGCATCGCCGGGAGCCTGCGGCGCGGCTCGTACAATCGAGCCCTACTCCGGGCCGCCCAGGAACTCTTGCCCGACGGGATGACCCTGGAAGTCTTCGACTTGCGAGACATCCCGCCCTACGACATGGACGTCGAACAGCAGGGCCTCCCTCCGTCTGTAGCGGCCCTCAAGACGGCCATTCGGCAAGCCGATGCCTTGCTGATCGCGACCCCCGAACACAACTGGTCCGTCCCGGGCGTCCTCAAGAACGCCATCGACTGGGCGTCCCGGCCGCCCGGAGACAACTCCTTTCAGGGCAAACCTATCGCCCTCATGGGGGCGTCGACGGGCCTCTACGGGACAGTTCGGGCCCAACTTCACCTCCGGCAAGTCCTGGCGTCCCTGGACGCTTACGTCCTGAACCGGCCGCAGGTCCTCGTGGCTCGCGCCCAAGAGAAGTTCGATGCCGAGGGCCGCTTGATCGACGAGCCGACCCGGACG
>JAUQPV010000034.1 GCA_030550225.1 Acidobacteriota bacterium
TGGGTGTTGGGTGTTAGGTGTTGGGTAAGTACAGAGGGGTTTGCATGAAAACCTATGGGAGAATGGCTAACCCTGACAGGAGGAGTCCCCATGGGTCCCCCGACGATTCGAAGCTGGCAGGATTTGGAAGTATGGCAAAAAGCTCACGAAATGACCCTCCGGGTCTACCGGAGAGTCCACCCATTCCCGCCCGAAGAGCGTTTTCGCCTGACCGACCCGCTGTGCCGAGCGGCCGCTTCCATCCCGACGAACATCGCCGAGGGCAAGGGCCGCCACGCCTTGGGCGACTCCTTGCGATTCCTGTGTATCGCCCGAGGTTCCACCGCCGAGGTCCAGTATCTCCTGAGGTTGGCCCATGACCTGGGATACCTTTCGAAGTCTGAATATGAAGAATTCGTAAGGGGTTATGACATCGTCGGCAAGATGCTGAACCGTCTCATGGCGGCCCTCCGACGACGTCACCCCAACACCCAGCACCCAACACCTAACACCTAACACCCAGCACCGACTCCTGCATTCTGCATGGGAAGAGACAGGTATTCCGGGCGACCCCCTCAGGCCCGGCGCTCAATGACACCGACCGCCCAGCATCCAACCCCAGGATGGCCTCAGGCCTCGGGCCGATACGTCCGGTACCACTCAATCGTCCGTCGGAGACCCTCCCGCAGGGGCGTCCGGGCTTCCCAGCCGAGCCATTCCCGGGCCCGGGTCGTGTCGATGCGTCGGCGGGGCTGGCCGTCGGGCTTGCTGGTGTCCCACTCGACGTCGCCCTCGTAACCCGTCAGCTCCCGGATGAGGTCGACCAGGTCTCGGATGCTGATCTCCTCGCCGGAGCCGATATTGATGGGTTCGGGGCCGTCGTACCGCTCAGCGGCCAGGACGATGGCCTCGGCGGCGTCCTCGACGTAGAGGAACTCCCGGGTCGCCCGGCCCGTCCCCCAGACGACGATCTTGGGCTCGCCCCGTTCCTGGGCCTCGACGCACTTCCGGATGAGGGCCGGGATGACGTGGGAATTCTCCAAATCAAAGTGGTCTCGGGGACCGTAGAGGTTTGTCGGGATCAGGTAGATCCCCGGAAAGCCGTACTCCTGCCGGTAGGCCTGGAGCTGGACCAGGAGCATCTTTTTGGCCAGTCCGTAAGGGGCATTCGTCTCCTCGGGGTAGCCGGCCCAGAGGTCCGTCTCCCGAAACGGCACGGGCGTGAACTTCGGGTACGAGCACACGGTCCCAATGCAGACGAACTTGCCGACCCCGAACTGCCGAGCCAGCTCGATGAGTTGGATCCCCATGATGGCGTTGTCGTAGAAGAACCGGCCCGGATGCCGTCGGTTGGCGCCGATGCCGCCGACGACGGCCGCCAGGTGGATGACGATGTCGGGTCGCGTGCGTTCGTACAGCCGTCGGATGGCGGCGGCGTCCCGCAGGTCATACTCCTGCTGACGGGGGACGAAGACCGATTCGGCGCCCCGTTCCCGGAGTTTTTCGACGACGAAGGACCCCAGGAAGCCGGCGCCGCCGGTAACGACCACGCGTCGGGACGACCAGAAGGACATCGCGAGGCCTCCTCCCCGAGATGTGAACCGTCTCCAACATAGCAGGGACGTCCGGCTCCGGGCAAGCGGGTCGATCCCCCGCCCCCAAGGGGAAGGGCAGTCAGGCAGATAAGGCAATAAGGCCAGCGGGGGCCCGTGCCGGGCAGGGGGAATGGCCTGGCCTAACTGGGTGCCTGAACAGAAGTACCGGTCGGGATCGACCTGGGACAGATGCCTCCGGTATTTCGTGCCGGAGGCGTCCACCCCATGCTGATCCTTGTTGAAATGCCCACGGTCTCACCTACAGCCATGCGGGACCTCTTTCTCTCTCGCCATACTACCTTACTGCCTTAGGGTCTTACCTAAAAGGCTGACGCGACAGTGATGCGGAGGTCCCGGACGTAAGGACCGTGGACATAGGCCACCGAGAGGCTCAGAACGCTCCGACGGAGAGTCAGGCCGGCCGTCCCATGCCAGCGGAGGCGGTCCGGGGGCCACACGGCCATGAAGAGGTCCCGAAGGGGTGCCTCGTCCGGACCCGTCCAGACCGGCCGCAGACCCGGCCGATACCACAGGCCGACTTGGGGGACGACCCGGAATTTTTGCCACAGGGTGTCGTAAGCGAGGCTCACCCGCCAGTCCCAACGGGTCTCATAGACGAGCCGTTCCGAAGTTCCCAATTGGAGGTACAGGTCGGGGCCTTCGTTGAGACGGCCGGTTTTCCACCGCCATCCCTCGACGGCGACGTTCCAGCGACCCTGAACGACATGCAGGCCCAGGGCCAGGGCGTGGGGAAAGGCGACCCGGAGGGCGACCGTCTCGGTCTGGGTCGAACCGTCGGGGGCTGTCGTGTCGACCCCGACAGGCACTTCAAAGGTCGGAAGCCAGTGGTAGACGATACCGAAGACGACGTGGGGCTCCACAGTCCATTGGGCGCCGAGGGCCCAATGCCAGGCCCGGTCCCGGGCGTCCTGCCGGAGGCGCCATCGACGGGTGTCCGTCGGCCGGGCCGCCTCCGTCTGGGTCTCTCCGGTGACCCAAAGGGTACTTCGAGCGGCGCTAAAACCGACGACGAAGTCTTCCTGCAGGTGGACAGCCAGGCCCAGGCCCCATTCGGACCACCGGACCTGCCCGTCGGTCTGCTCGGCCCAGAAACGCCCGACCGGGCCAGGACTCTCGGGGCGGGCCCGGGCCGCCCCGTCGTCCAGGGGTCGGTGGTAAAACAAAGCTAAGCCGCTTCCACGGCCGCCGAAGGCAAGGGCCCACGCCTCCAGGCCCTGAGTCGTGTCCCGGTCGAGGCGCTCGCCGGCACGGGGGATGGCGTAGCCGACGCGGTACCGAAGATCGGTCCGGGCCCCGAGTCGGCTCAGTAGGACGGCCGGGTTCGCCGTGACCCCGAGGGGTGAGACGGCGAAGGCGACCGACGTCCAGCGTCCGCCGAGACCCCCGTCGTGGCCGATCATCGGCAAGAGAGACATGGCCGACCAAGGCAGGACGTCCGTCCCGGCCCCGGCTGGGGTCCCGGTCCCAAGGACGATGCCGAAGACGATGCTCCACGTAAGAAAGCGCCGCATCTTCATCCACAGAGCCGCTCGGTTCGGGAGAATGGCGTCGGGACGGCCTTCTCCATCGCCCGGGAAGCACGACCTTTCCGTTCATTCCTTCAGGAGCAAGTCCATTCGAAGCTGGTACTCGGCCTGCGGGATCGGCCGGGTGCCGGTCAGGCGATCATGCAGAAACCAATGCCTTCGGTCCAGGAGGGACCACCAGAAGCTAAGACCCCCGAGGGCCATCAGGACCCACAGACAGAGCCACCGAGCGGCCACGCGCCCGGGCGTCAGCCATGGATAAGGCGACGCGACCGGCACGACGGCTAAGCCCATCATCCAGTAGCCCGGCGTGGCCGAAAGGAACACTTGGAAGACAAAAGTGTACAGGAAGTGCAAGAGTAGGAAAATGAGACCCGCTTGGATGCGGAGCGATAGGTACCGCCAGGTCGAGACGACGGGAAAGCCCGTCAGAAGGACGGCGGCCAGGGCGATCAGTCCAAAAAGGCCGACGACCAGCAATTGGTCCACGGCGGCCGCGAGGACCCGTCGAGCCCATAGGGTCCAGGGCGACCATCTGTCCGCTCCATACTGGAGGCGCTCTAACAAGTCCGCTTTTTCCTGCCAGAGCCAGGCCGGTGTGTCCGATGGGCCAGGCGACGGGCTGGCCAGGGAGCGGCCACAGCGAAAGCACGCCGCGGCTTCCGGCCGGTTGATGGCGTAGCACTGCCGACAGCGTAGGACGGGCCGCTGTTTCAATCCTTCAGCGGCAGAGGATACGGAAGCTGTTGTACCTTCTCCCGGTCTTCCGGGGAGGCCAGACCGTTTTCCTTCAAGCACTTTCGGATCAGGGGATAGGGTTCCTGAAAACGGTTTTCTTTGGGGTCCAACAGGGAAATCACGTCCAGACGTTCCTTGGCCAGAGGACACCGGTACTGACGGAGGTAATACACCGCCGCATTGTAATACGTGCGCTTCAGGAATTCCAGGAGGTCCCGCCGTTGAGGAAATTCCTCCCGAAGCTTATTCAGGACAAAGACCGCTCCGTCGAAGTCGAAGCTCCGGTAGTAGCCTTCGACGACCGCCATCCGTTCGGCGATGGCCTGGTTCTGTTCCTGAATCTTGGCGGCGACCTCGGCGCTTAACTGGCGGACCTCGGGATGGTTGGGGTCGATCTGAAGGGCCTCCTGGAGTTTGGTATACGCCGATTCCCAGTCGCCTCGGGCGTATAACTGCCGGCCTTCGTTCAGGAGCTGGTCTCGCCGGCGCGCCATGGCCGGTGTCAGTTCGACAGGAGTCGGAGTCGACTCGACGGTCGAGATGGGCGGCGACGGGGGCGGACCCGGCACCCCCGTCGGAGACGGTTCGGCCGACGGGGGCGGCACCGGTTTCGACGGCGGTACGGCCTTCGACGCCGTGGACCGGGCTGGCGGCCTTACGCGGGTGTCTGGAGGCGTTGATTTTCCGAAGGAACGCAGAAAGAAAAGGGTACCGCCCGCCAATAGGAGAAAGCCGCCCAGCAGGCCGACCCAGAGGGTCCATCGCCGAGGAGGCGCGGACGGTCGAGCGACGGCCTTCGCCACAGTCCCGGGGGCCGGGGGTTCCAGGACCGACGGGTCGAGATTCCATTCCTCGACGAGCTGACGGACCTCCGGGCTGTCGGGTCGGAGACGGTGAGCCTTTTGTAAGGCGTGGACGGCCGAGTCGGGCTTTTTCTGGAGCCAGAAGGCCCGGGCGTCTTCCAGAAGCCGATAAAATTGGCCTTCGATGCGAAGCTGACGGAGGGCTTCACTGTACTTACTCTGGGCGCCCAGATTTTCAGGGTCCTGCTGGAGGATCTGTTGCCACAGGCGCACGGCGTCTTCCCATCGGCCCTCCCGATGAGCCTGGAGGGCTTGGGCGACCAGGTGCTCGCCGTAAGCTTCGGCGGCCGCCTCCTCGGGGGTCGGGGCTGGCGTCCCCGAGGCTTCTAAAGCCTCCAACAGGCGCCGGGCTTCCTCATGCTGGGGCTCGGCCCCGAGGACCTGCATCAGAAGCTGGCGGGCCCTCTCGGGTTGACCGGCCTGGAGGGCCGCCCGGGCTTCTTCGACTCGGGTATGGCTCTGGGAGCGGGCCTCAGCGATCTTCTGCTGGGCCTGCTGGATAAGGTCCTGGACCTCCGCATTCGTCAGGTCGTGCATGAAGACGTCCATCCACGCCTGGATGGCCTCGTGGTAGCGACCCTCGTCAAAGAGGGCCTGGCCCTTTTGGATGAGCTGACGGACCGGGTCCGAGGGCGGCGGCGCCGGACCGACCGGTGTCGGACGCGGCGATGGGGCCGGACCCAGCTGTTCTCGGGTCTTTTGGACCCACTTTTGAACGTCCGGATACGTCGGGTCGATGGCGACGACCTTCTCGAACTGCCGGAGGGCGTCGGCGTATAGACCGCTCTGGAACATGGAGATCCCGCTGGCCATGAAACTCTGCAGGAAGGGCTCGGCCTCCATCCGGTCCTGGGCCGTCTGGCTGAGGGTCTCCAGTTCCTCGTCCCCGCCGTAAATCTCCAGGGCCTCTTGGGCGACTTGGAAGGCCTCCTGAAAGGCCCGTCGCTGGAGGGCCGCCCGGATTTGCTGGACGTACTCGTCCCGGCTCTTCATACGTCCGTCTCGGCTCGAGGTGTCAGGGGTCTCAGTGTCCGGTAGCCGGCGTTCAATCCCTGAAGGCCGAAAACCGATCGCGCCCAGCCGGTCATGGCCGGGGTCCTAAAATGTACCCGACACCCCAACTCCTATGTCTAAAGCATCGTAGCGCACCCTTCCCAGGGATTGCAATAGACCGGTGTCAGGTCTCAGGGACCGGGTGCTAAGGTGTCAGGTAGTAGGGCTCATGGAGCGGGAAAAAAGCTTGATCCCCGATGCCCTGACCCCTAATACCCTTTTTCAATCCCACGTATTGGGCTCGATGGACTCGAGCCAAGGGAAGAGGACTTGCGTGACCTCGTCGGGTGAGTCGCAGTACACAAACAGACCCCGGTCCACAGGGTCGATTAGGCCGTAGGCCGTCAGGAGGTCCCAGTCGATCAGGCGGTCCCAAAAGGCGCGGCCATATAGGATGACGGGCAATTGCTTCTTCAGCTTGCCGGTTTGCTTGAGGGTCAAGACCTCGAACAGCTCGTCCAGCGTACCGAAGCCACCGGGGAACATGATCACGGCCTTGGCCAGGTAGACGAACCAGAACTTCCGCATGAAGAAGTAGTGGAAAAGAAACAGGAGTTCCGGAGATACGTAAGGGTTGGTCACTTCGGTCATATTGTCGAGTTCGATGCCGAGGCCGACGGAGGGTCCGCCGGCCAAGGCAGCGCCCCGGTTGGCGGCCTCCATGATACCGGGCCCGGCACCCGTGCAGATGAGGAAGCGTCGATCCGGGGGCCGCTGGAGGTTCCATTCGGTGATCCGGCGGGCGACCTCGACGGCCTCTTCGTAATAATGGGCCAGCTCGAGCTGGGCCCGGGCGACCTCGTACCGGTGTCGAAGCGTCGGGTCCGTCGGGTCCGCTTGGAATGCCTGTTCGGCCTGCCGGAGACGGGTCTGGGCGACGTCCGGGGGATGCAGACGGGACGAACCCATCAGAACGATCGTATTGGCGACTTGGTAGTGCTCGAACCGGCTCAGGGGTTCCAAGTACTCGGCGAGGATCCGAATCGGCCGGGCGGCCCGGCTATGGAGGAAACGGCGGTTCTCGAAGGCCTTCTCGATCATGGGGCCGCGCTCCCGGCGGAGGCTTCCTGGAGACGGATCAGATAATGCGCCAGGGCCTCTCGTTCGGCTTCGTTGCCCAGCCAGGGCGGCATCGCCGGGTTCGTCCGATGCAAGTGTCGGACGGCTTCCCGAATGAGTTCAGGTGTCCAGGGTCGGATGATGGGTCGGATCCCATTATAGCCCGTCAGGGCATGACAGCCGGCGCAGTGGTACCGAAAGATGGCCTCCCCGATGCGGACCCGCTGTTCGTCCGTCCACCGGTCTGGACGGTCGAGGTCGGGCCATCGCTGACGCAGGTAAAGGGCCAGCCAGGGCGTCTGGTCAATAAAGCCCCGTTCATGGTACAGCGGCACGTCCGAGACCCGGACGCCCGGCGACAGGATGTACCCCTCGACCTGATAGGGCTTCCGGGAGCCCTCCCGGATGAACTCCCCCGTCGTGATGGCCAAGACGCCGGCCATGAACAGTAAGACGGCGCTCGGGGGCGTGACCCACCGGTGGCCGGCGATGTAGCCCAGGGCCAGGGCGGCGATGACGACCAGCGTGACCCCAAAGTTCAGGGCCGTCATGACGAGGAGCATGGGTGCCCGGACCATATTCAGTCGAGCGTGGTCCGGCAAGATCAGGAGATACCCCAGGGTCCCGAGGCCGATGCAGACCATCCCGCCCAACGCCCACCGGGAGACCCACCGGACAAGACGGTCCTTCCAGGCGCCGTTCGCATGAAAGGTGGCGTGGAGCCCGATCCCCAAGGCGGCAATGGCCAAAGACCCGCCCGTGCGGATCAGGACCTGGGGAACAAAGGACGGATTGAAAAAGGCTACGAAGAAGGACTTCTCGGGCGTCCAGGACCCCGAAGTCAGCATGAAGGCCGTGATCCCCGTGATGAGGACCAGACTCATCCAGGCCGAAAAGGCGTAAATCCAGCCGAGCGCGACATGCTCCCGGGGCGGGAGCCGGTCCCACAGATAGTAAAAAGCAAAGGCCGACACGAGCTCCAAGACGAAGAACACCCACTCGGTCGCCCAGCCGAACACGAAGACGTGGATAAGGGCACTCGTCGCCTCTGGGCTCGTCAAGCCGATGGTCCACCAAATGCCGACGCCCGTGACGGCCCCAAAGACGACCGTCAGGAGGATGAAAAAGCGAGCAAATCGACGTAAATACGCCAGGAGACCCGGATCCGAAGCCTGGTAGGCCCGCCGCGTCAGGTCCGCCAAGAGGAAGCCGCCGCCCACGGCGAGCTGAGCGACGACGACGTGCGGGATGGCGACCAAGGGGATTAACATGGGCGCCGTCAGAAACGGTACATACCAATGGGGGTACTCCATCGTCTTTCCGACTCGGCACGGGCTTTTCAACGGACAGGGGTACAAGATACAGGATGCCGGGTGCGGGATGCAAGATGCGGGATGGGATTGCGGATTGCGAATGGGAGGATCCGGTGCCGGGGGGTTAGGATGCGTCCTGACTCTTACCGCTTCCGGGTCGGGTACTTTTCAAAGGATGGAAGGGGCTTCCATCCACCGTTCTCCCGTCCCCATTCTTGCTCCTTTCAATTCAACCTTCGCAATCCGAAATCCTCGATCCCGTCTTGCCTCCTGCATCTTGCGTCTTGTATCCTGCCCCTTCATCGGAGGCGGCCATGCGGATGCCAACGGCGTTGACCATCGCGGGGAGCGACTCAGGCGGCGGGGCTGGCATTCAGGCCGACCTGAAGACCTTTACCGTCTATGGCGTCTACGGGATGACGGCCATCACGGCCATCACGGTCCAAAACACGGAGGGCGTCTTCGGCGTTGTCGAACTGCCGCCGGACGTCGTGGCGGCCCAGATCGATGTGGTCGCCCGGGACATCGGGGTCGATGCGGCCAAGACCGGCATGTTAGCGAACGCCGACATCATTCAAGCCGTCGCCGAGGCCGTCCGTCGGAACAGCATCGAGCGCTTGGTCGTCGACCCCGTCATGCGGGCCAAGAGCGGAGACCCCCTGCTGAGGCCCGAGGCCGAGCAGGTCCTGATCCGTCACCTCTTGCCCTTGGCCCGGGTCGTCACCCCGAACCTGCCCGAAGCCGAGCGTCTGGCCGGCTTTCCGATCCGTACCCGAAGTGACATGGAGCGGGCGGCCCGAGTGATTCAGGCCCTGGGACCTCAGGCCGTCATCGTCAAGGGCGGACATCTGGAGGAAGGGACGACGGCCGACGACCTGCTTTACGACGGCGAGGCCTTTGTATGGCTGACGGCCCCACGAGTGGCGACCCGGCATACGCACGGGACGGGATGCACCTTCTCGGCGGCCATCGCCGCCGGCCTCGCCCGGGGGTGGGACCTGCGGACGGCCGTCGAAAAGGCCAAGACCTTCGTGACCCGGAGTATCGAGCGGGCGCCGGGCCTCGGCCGGGGCCACGGGCCCCTGCATCACA
Source organism: Acidobacteriota bacterium (assembly GCA_030550225.1). Lineage (GTDB taxonomy): Bacteria > Acidobacteriota > HRBIN11 > HRBIN11 > HRBIN11 > HRBIN11. Next base: position 9,240 of record JAUQPV010000034.1, read on the forward strand.
TGTGGAGCGACCGCCTCCCCTGGGACGAGACATAGTGCGGAGTCGGGGTCGGATGTAGGGACCGGGGATGGCCAGACCCCCGACGCCGCTATGTTATGCGAGGGGCCAGCGTTCGCCCCGCAAGTCGGCGACGGCCTTTCGAACGGCCATCAGGTGGGCGCCCGGGACGTCGGGCGGGAACGTGCACTCGGCACTGACGATCCACCGGCGCGGCCGGTGACTCCGGTGGATATAGTCGTAAATCCGGTCTGGGGGGCCGAACCGGAGGATCCCCCGGCTCAGGAGGCCGCCGACGATCGCCTGAGAAGTCCGGCGCTCGACGACCTCCGGCGTCGGGTTCGAGCCGCCGACCCAGTCCCAGTGGACCATGTCGGTCGGGTAGTCCAGCATGTCAAGGACCCGTGACTGCGGGCCACAGACGTGGAGAACGATCCACTCGGCCCGCCGGCGGATCGCCCGGAGAAGGGCCAGGTCGTACTGTCGCTCGAAGGTCTGGAAGACCTTATCGGGAACGGACTCGGTCGCCCACTGGGTGGCGAAGAAGATGCCGTCAGCGCCGGCTTCGAGGCAGGCAAGAGCAAATCCCGTCAGGACCTCTGTCACGACCTGGAAGACCTCATGGAACAGGGACGGATGGGTCCGCAGAAGGGGAGTCAGGTCCTCCTTTCGGGGCAGGAAGCGGCTACAGACCTCGATAGGCGCAAAGACCGTCTGCAGGAGGGGGACCTCCGGACCCAGGCGGGCCCGGACCTGGCGGATGGCTTCCAACTGCTCGGCCCAGACGCCCTCGGTCGCCGAGATGGGTCGGACCACGCGGGGCCAGTCGGCCAAGGATTGAATCGGGGTCGAGACCATCCGAGGGCCCGTGAGGGGGTCTCCCGAGGGTTCAAAACGAGCGCCCCAGGCCTCCACGGAGTAGGTCGAGCGGGGGTTCAACTTCAGGAAGTCCCACTGGTAGGTCTCATAGAAAAGGACCATCGCCTGGACGTAGGCCGGCAGGGAGAACTCATGCTCGTAAAAGTGCCGCCACAGGCTGACACCGACGGCCGGCTCCCGGCCCGCCAGGACCCTTTCTAAATACGCCCTCGGGGACATAAAGCTTCCGAGCGTGGAGTGGAGTATCAGGATGCAAGATGCAGGATGCAAGAAATTCGGTATCAGGGATGGGTGTTCGGTCCCTCTCAATGGCTAACACCGAGCACCCCAGACCCGACATTTGCCTCAATTCGCCATCGAGCCTTAAGGTGTCCCCAGTTCCACCGTCAGGTGGGGCGAGGTGACCCACACGGCCCAGTCCTCGCCGGCCTGGGTCGGCGGCAGGGCGAGCCCGATCAGGCGACGCGTCGGGACCGTCCAGACCGGCGTCCCGGGGAGGAGGCCCGGCGCCGTGGGCCGGACGATCAGCCACCACCGGGCGTCCCGGTACTCCCAGGTCACGACGGTCAGGGGGATTTCCTGCCAGGCGGTATCTCGGAGTCCGTAGCCGGCGATGGGCTGGCCCGGGATCAGGTCCTCCCACGTGGCGGGTTCCATCGAGGGCCGCTCGGCGGTCGGACAGTCCCAGAGACTCCAGAAGGGTTCCCATCCGACGTCGGCCAAGCGTCGGACACAGCTCAGGGGACGTCGCCACAGGACGTCGACCGGTGCCTGCGGTGAGACGCTCGGTGTCGCCCACCGGCGGTCGTCGACCGGCCACAGGACCTGCACGGCCCGACAGCGACCGCCCTGGAGTCCCACGCAGAGGACCGGGACCGGCGCCGTCCGGGCCCATTTGGGCCACGGCGTCCGCTCGGGCGTCCCCGATCGGGCCACGAAGTAGACGGCGCCGACAAACAGCAGGACTCCCAGCCAGTAGCGCTTCGGGATCATCGGACCCGACTCCCGTTGGGGACTTCGGCCGGGACCTCCAAGAGATACGGCCGGCCGTCGACGTCGGCGGCCAGGATCATCCCCTGAGACTCCGTCCCCATCAGGACGGCCGGCTCCAGGTTGGCGACCACGACGACCTTCCGACCCCGGAGTTCCTCCGGCCGATAGTACTGGGCAATGCCGGCTACGACCTGCCGACGCTCGGTACCCAGGTCGACGGTGAGCTTCAGGAGCTTCTTGGACTTCTCGATGGGCTCGGCCGTTACGATTTCACCGACTCGCAGGTCGACCTGCATGAACGTCTGAATGTTGATCATCGCAAGCCCCTCCACGGACGATGATGTCGCCGGCGACGTCGGAGGCGAGGCCGGTGCCGAGGGTGCCTCGCTCCGAACTTCCTCAGGCAGTTCGATCCGGGGATACAATTCCGGTCCCGGGGCCACGGGGGTCCCCGGCGACAGGACGCCCCAGGCCAAGTGGTTTCGGCGGGGCGGGACCGGCTGGCCGAGGCGTTCCAGGAAGGCCCCGGCCCCGAAGGGGATCACGGGCCAGACGCCGACCGTGATCAGGCGGAGGGCCTCGGTCACAAACCCCAGGAGGGTCTGGGCCTCGATGCGGGTCGCCGCGTCCCGCATGAGGCGCCAGGGTTCCCGCCGGGCCAGGAGTCCATTCAGGCGCTGGATATGCACCCACGCCTCCCGCAGGAGTTCCGGGTAGGCCAGGCGGTCGACCCAGGCCTCGAGGCGGTCGACCCATCCCTCGAGGTCCGCCCGGACGGCGGCCATTTCCCCGTCGAGCCGGCTGTAATCAGGGACGCGGCCCTCGCAGAAGCGGGCCAGCATGGACGTCAGGCGGTGGATCAGGTTCCCGTAGTCGTTGGCCAGGTCGGCGTTGACCCGGGTCTGGTAGCCTTCGTAGCTGAAGTCGCTGTCGACGTCCAGGGGTGCCTCCCGGGCCAGATAGTAGCGGATCATGTCGGGCGATGAGAACTCGAGGAGCTCCTCCGGCGAGATGATGTTGCCCAGAGACTTGGACATCTTGCTCTGGGCCCGGAGCCACCAGCCGTGGCCGAACACCTGCCGGGGCAGGGGCAGACCGGCGGACATCAGGAAGGCTGGCCAGTACACGCAGTGGAACCGGAGGATGTCCTTGCCGACCAGGTGGACGTCGGCCGGCCAGTAACGCTCGTAGAGGGGGTCGTCGTCGGCCCAGCCGAGGGCCGAGATGTAGTTGGTTAGGGCGTCCAGCCAAACGTAGATGACGTGGTCCGGGTCGTCGGGGACGGGAATGCCCCACCGGACGGTCCGGCGGCTCACAGAAAGGTCTTTCAGGCCGGCCTCGACGAAGCGCACGACCTCGTTGTAGCGGGACTCGGGCTGGATGAATTCCGGATGGGCCCGGTAGTGTTCCAGTAGGCGCCTTTGGTAACGGCTCAGACGGAAAAAGTAGCTGTCTTCCTGAAGCCGCTCGACGGCCCGGCCGCAGTCGGTATGGCGGCCGTCGGCGACAGACCCCTCAGGGACAAAGGCCTCGCAACCCGGGCAGTACCAGCCCTCGTAGACGCCCTTGTAGATGTCGCCCCGATCGACCAATCGCCGGAAGAATTTCTGGACGGCCCGTCGGTGGACCGGATCGGTCGTCCGGATAAAGCGGGAGTACTGAATCCCGAGACGCTCCCACAGTCGGTAGTAGTTTGCGACGACCCGGTCGGCCAACTCCTTGGGCGTGATGCCCCGCTGGCGGGCCGCCCGCTCAGCCTTCTGGCCGTGTTCGTCCGTGCCGGTCAGGAAGAAGACGTCGTAGCCCAGAAGCCGCTTATAGCGGGCCGTGACGTCGGCCAGGACCGTCGTAAAGGTGTGACCGATGTGCGGCAGGTCGTTGACGTAGTAAATCGGCGTCGTGATGTAGAAAGTCTTCCCACTCATCGAGTCCAACGGTGAGAGTCAGAGAGATAGCAGATGCAAGATACAGGATACAGGATGCAAGATGCAAGACGGGGTGCCAGGTCCCGGGTCTTTGGAGGGGCGCCCCAATGGACGAGACCGTCGGGATAGCTCCGGCAACTTGGCAGTCCTTTTCTCGGATGCGGCCCGTTCCCTGCCAGGGACCCGGGACCCCCTTGGCAGGACCGGGGATCACACAGCCGTCATGACCCAGGGCGTCAGGTCCGGGTGGCGGACCTGCTCCATCGAGGCCCGGATCTGTTCGGCCAGGCGGATGGCCGCCAGGCCCTCGGGACCGGTCGCCAGGGGCGGCACGGCGTAGCCCCGTCGGACAGCCTGCGCAAAGGCTTGAAGCTCCATCCATAGGAGTTCTTTCGGGCTGTCGCATCGGACATCCTGGATGACCAGGTGACCCGGATGGGTCTCGTCCATCTGGATTTGGGTGACCTGGCGGTGGAGGAAATCCAACGAGACGTATCGGCCGGCGGCGAAGATCATCCACCGCCGGGTGTGCATGTGGCTGACCCGACTGGCGACGAGGTTGACCCGGAGGTGGTCCCATTGTAAGCGCACGCTGGCGGCGTCGATCTGGTGGGTGACGACAGGGATGCCGACGGCATCCAGAATCTGAGGCGGCCGGCCGACCTGGGCCAGCAAGAGGTCCAGGTCGTGGATCATGAGGTCCATGACGATGTCTACGTCGGTCCCCCGGGGGACGAAGGGGTGGACCCGATGAATTTCGATGAAGACCGGCGACTCGGCGTCTCGGAGGACGGGAAACCGGGACCCGACGGGGTTAAAGCGCTCGATGTGCCCGACGAAGAGGGGCGTCTCGGTCCGCTGGGATTCCTCGACCAAGTGGAGGGCCTGCTGGGAGGTCATCGTGAGGGGCTTCTCCACGAAGGTCGCCACGCCGCACCGAAGGAAGTGAAGGGCGATCTCATAGTGGGTCGTCGTCGGGGTCACGATGCTGACGGCGTCGATCTCCGAGACGGGGACGGCCCGGTAGTCCTCCAGGGGAATGGCACCGTACTGCTCGGCGATGGTATACGCCCGCTCGGGAATGATATCCACGACGTACCGCAACTCGACGTCCGGCAAGCTGGCGAAGACCCGGGCGTGGTGTTGACCCAGGTACCCGACGCCGATGACAGCCACACGAATTTTCATTGCACGATCCCTCGCTGGGAGGTTTCGACGAAGCGACACAAGGCCTCCAATTCCGGATGGGGCGGAAGCTCGGTCCGGATCCGTCGCAGGGCCTCCGGGATAGGTAGACGGGACCGGAGCAGGAGGATGAACGCCCGCTTGATCAGGTCGATGACCTCGGTCGTGAAGCCCCCCCGCCGGAGACCGAGGGTGTTGACCCCGTACACGCGCGCCCGATTGCCGGCGACCTTCGCAAAGGGGAGGACGTCCTGACTGACGGCCGAGAAGGCGCCGATAAAGCTATATTGGCCCACGCGACAAAACTGATGGATGCCGCTGAAGGCCCCGATGACGGCGTGGTCTTCGACGACGACGTGCCCCGCCAGGGAAGCGGCATTCGTCATGATGACGTAGTCTCCGACCTGACAGTCATGGGCGACGTGGGCATACGCCATCAGGAATACATGATTCCCGACAGTCGTCACCCCCCGGCCCCCGGGCGTCCCCCGGTGGATGGACACGAACTCCCGGATCAGGTTGTGGTCGCCGATCTCGACACGGGTCGGTTCGCCCCCGTATTTGACGTCCTGCGGCTCCAAGCCGATGGTGACAAAGGGATAGATGACGTTCTGCCGTCCGATCGTCACGAACCCGTCGATGACGACGTGACTCCGGAGTTCCGTCCCCTCCCCGATGCGCACGTGCGGGCCGATGATGCAATACGGGCCCACGACGACCCCATCGGCCAGCTC
>JAUQPV010000344.1 GCA_030550225.1 Acidobacteriota bacterium
CCCGGGACGTCCACGAAGCTGACCCAGCGACCGTCCGGGAGCCGCCAGGGCGCAAAGCCCAGCTCGATGGTCATGCCCCGCCGCTTTTCCTCCTCCAAGCGGTCCGTGTCGATGCCCGTCAGGGCCCGGACCAGGGTCGTCTTCCCGTGGTCGATGTGGCCGGCCAGGACGATCGTGAGGCCCATGCGCATGGGATTCCCCTTAAGACCGCTTCAGCGTGACGGTCATCGTCTGCTCTGACTGCGAGCCGAAGGGCAGAAATTCGACGGTGAAGACGCCCGGCGCGTCTACATAGTAGTTTAGGCTTCGGCCCTGGCCATCGACGACACGCACGACGGCCCGGCCGGGGGCGTAGAGCGTCCACCGCATGGGGTGACTCGAAAAGAAGCGGCTTTCCGGACCGCCGGGCCCGCCCGTTCGGTCGATGCGGACCGTCAGGACGACCTCTTCCCGGTCCGACTTTTGCCGATACCGGGCTTGTACGTGAGCGCCCAGGTATCCGGCCAGCTCCCGAAATGAGATGATGCGTCGGTACCCCCGATGCTGAAAGAAGGCGATCTGATGATGAATCCACCGGATCGGCGGCACGTGCGTCCGGAGGTCCCACTCGTGGAGACCGATGACGATGGGGTAGCCCGACTCGTTGAGGTCCGGGTCCTCCACGTAAGGCAGGTGGGCCCAATGAACGATCAGGCGGGCGGTCTCCAGGATCGGCGTCCGGGTCAGGTCGAACAGCGTCTGGGCGTGCATGACGGCCAGGCCCAGTCGCTGGGCGATCACGGGCGTCGCCTCGTCGTAGGCGTGCATCGGGGGACTGAAGGCCACGGGTGCCCGTCCAAACCACCGGCGGATGCGGTCGATGCTGGCCTGGAGGTGCGACTGCTGGGTCGCTTCTGGAACCGGTCGATTCATATAAAGGTCGAAAAATTCAGATATCCATAGAAACCGTCGGGGCCGCTGGGGGTCCCGGCACCAGTCCCGTAAAAAGGGCGTCGTGTGGATATAGCCGTGGGACTCGATGTCCACGACGTCCCGGGCGACCAGGTCCCGCAGGGCTTGGAACTCGGCCGAAAAGTCGTAGACCCGGTCGCCCAACCGGTAGGTCACGTCCCGGACGTCGTAGATGCGACCGCACGTCCGTTCGACGACGGGCCGACCCTGGAGGTAGAGCGCGCCGGCCCGACCGTCGCCGTCGTCGACGAAGCCGCTCACGTACATGACGCTCAGCCGGGCCTGATGAACCCCGACCAGGCGACCGATCTCGGCCCATTCGGCCGCCGTCAGGCCGGCATAACGGGTCTGATAGCGAGGCGGCGCTTCCGTGTTCCAGATCTTCGAGGACGTCTGGGGGTCGTCCATCCGTAGGACGGCCGTGTGCCGTAGGGGCGCCGCCACGGCGACTGGGAGCCAGGCCGTCAAGTATCGGAAGACCCACCCGTCCAGGCGGTCCGGCCGGACGGACCAAAGCTCGTCGGCCGGGAACCCGATGAGGACGGCGGCCCCGTCCCCATACGGATGGCGCACGATCAGGGGCCGGGCCGGCCGACCCGTCGTGGCCCAGACCTCGACGCCGGCCGGGTCGGCGATGACGACCCGGCGTGCCCGCCGGGGTCGGATCGGGACTTCCGAGGCGTCCGCCCCGTCGGGCCGCCGGAAGATGACGGACCGGACAGTCCATCGGTAGGCCTCGACACGAACGCCATAGACGTCCGCCAGGCGGGCGTCCCAGGTGTCGGCCGTGGTGACCAGCGTCGTACCCGTCCGGACGGCCTCCCGAAGCTCCTGAATGACGCCATCGGACAAAACCGCGGCCGGGCAGGCCAGCCAAGCCAGGCCACGCCGACCGACGGGCCGGTTACCGGGCCGGTCCAGCCAGCGGACGACCGACGGGAGGCCATTGAGACGGAGGAACTCGACGACCGGTCGAGCCGCGCTGGGCTGGCGGGCCCACCAGACGGAGACTCCCGAGGGCAGAGCCGTCTCGCAGGTCCAGACCTCGACCGTCAGGTCCCAGTCGGTCAGGGCCGGCGAGGCCAGGCCAAGGATGGTCCCCAGCAAGAGAAAAACTGCCAATTGCAAATTGCGGATTGCGAATTGCGAATTGAGGCCTGGGTGTGAAACGATGCGGGATACGGGATACAGGATGCGGACGCCTTTCTCCCGCACCGAACGGCCCTGCTCATTCACGATTTGCAATCCGCAATTCGCAATTTCCCTACAATTCGATGCCCTGGGCACGGCACCACTCGATCGACCGCCGCATCCCCTCCCGGAGGTCGACCTGGGGCTCATAGCCCAGTTCCCGGCGGGCCTTTTCGATGCTACAGGCGATGCTGTAGCCCATCTCACCGGCCACGTGGACGTACGTATTGTAAAGGCCCGTCGCTTGAATCAGGGCATCGGCCCACTGGCAGGCTTTCGAGACCAGACGAGGGACGAAGACCGGCCGGAAGGGGTTCACGCCCAAGAGGTCGGCGATCGTCTCGTAGATCTCCCGGACCGGATAGGGCCGCGCGTCGGCGACCCAGTAGACCTGGCCGACGGCCTGGGGGGCCACGGCGGCCCGGATCAGGCCCTGCACGGTGTTGTCGATGTACGACATGCTCCGCCGTTGACGGCCATCGCCGAAGATGACGGCTCGGCCCCGGCG
>JAUQPV010000345.1 GCA_030550225.1 Acidobacteriota bacterium
AGCGTCGCCGGCCGGTGGACCGGCGAGATGGAGAACGTCTTCTACCTGACGCTTCGGGACGCCACCGTCGCCTTACAGATGGACCTTCAGCAGAAGGGAAGCGTCTTGAGCGGGACGGCGACGGTCGAGACCCGGAGTCCCAAGATGCGGTGGACCCTCCCGGCCGTCTCTGTCCGGGGGCGTCTGGACCTGAGCCGGTCCGTCCTCGAACTGGTCCTGCCCCTGAATCGACCCTTTGGGACCGTGACGCTCCAAGCCACCTTCCAGGGGGACACCCTGGCCGGCTCGTTTTCGACGTCCGAGGGCAAGCAGGGGAACTTCCGCCTCCGACGGGCCGCGACGGTACCCCCACCTGAATAGGTGTCGGGTACTGGGTGTCAGGAGTGAGGATATTACCTAACAGAACCGTTCGGTTTGTGAAAACCCGCATGGATTCGGCCTTTCCGACCTAGGGCCGAACGGCTCTGCTAACACCCAACACCCAACACCGAATCTCCTGGCCATGCGTTTTCCCAAGGGTCTGACCGGAAATCTCGGGCCGTATGAGACGCGCGTCGTCGAGCGCCTCCGGTCCTGGCAGGCGGCCGACTTCGTCCGTCGCCTCCGAGGCCGGGACCCTATGCTTTGGTTCCCCGGACCGGTCCCGGAAATCGTCGACCGCCTGGGCTGGCTGGAATTGCCGGTCCGCATGCGGCTTTTTCGAGAGGACCTGCGGGCCTTCGCCGAAGCCATCCGGGCCGAGGGAACCCGCCATGTCGTCCTCCTCGGGATGGGCGGCTCCAGCCTGGCACCCGAGGTGTTCCAGCATACCTTTGGGAATGCGCCGGGCCATCCGGAACTCATCGTCCTGGACGGCACGCATCCGGCGGCCGTCAGCGCCGTCGAGGCCCGCCTGACGCTGGCGAAAACCCTGTTTGTCGTCTCCAGCAAGTCGGGGACGACGACCGAGACCCTGGCCCTGTTTCGGTACTTCTGGCACCGTGTCCAGAGCGAGACGGCTTCGCCGGGCCGCCACTTCGTGGCCATCACGGACCCGGGCACGCCTTTCGAGCAGACGGCTCGAGCCCGGGGCTTCCGACGTGTATTTCTGGGGCCCCCCGACGTAGGCGGGCGGTACTCGGCCCTTTCGGTCTTTGGCCTGCTCCCGGCCGCCCTCATCGGCGTAGACGTGGACGAGCTCTTGGACCGGGCACAGGCCATGGCGGCCGCCTGTCTGGCGGAGGGGTCCGAGCCGGAAAACCCCGGCCTGGTCCTCGGAGCGGTCCTCGGGGAACTGGCCCGAGCGGGCCGAGACAAGGTGACGTTCTTCACGTCACCGATCCTCCGAGCCTTCCCGACGTGGCTGGAACAGCTCATCGCCGAAAGCACGGGCAAGGACGGCCGGGGTATCGTCCCGGTCGTCGACGAGCCGCCCGGGGCGCCGCACGTTTATGGTTCGGATCGCCTTTTCGTGTATTTGGACCTGGCCGGGGACCAGGATGCCGACGCAGAGCATCAGGTCGCGGCCCTGGAAGCGGCCGGTCATCCAGTCCTCCGGATTCATCTCGACAGGATGGCGGACCTGGGCGGGGAGCTCTTCCGATGGGAGGTGGCCGTCGCGGCGGCCTGCGCTGTCCTGGGAGTCCACCCCTTTGACCAGCCGGACGTTCAGCGAACAAAGGAGCTGACCCAGCAGGCAGTGCAACGCCCGATGAGGTACCCCATTGAGGCCCCATCGGTCTTTGAGCCGGCGGTTTGGAGAAAAGCCTTCCGGGACTGGCTGGATCAGGTCCGACCGGGCGATTACGTCGCCCTGCAAGCTTTTCTGGCCCCGACGTCCGAGACGACGGCCGCCTTACAAGACATTCGCCGGCGCTTGCGGGACCGCCTCCGGGTCGCTACGACCCTGGGCTATGGGCCTCGTTTTCTCCATTCGACAGGCCAACTTCACAAAGGCGGTCCCGCCACGGGCCTCTTTCTTCAACTGATCGATGACCCGAGCGAAGATCGGCCTGTCCCGGAGACGAACCTGACCTTCGGCCGACTCCTCCGCGCCCAGGCCGACGGGGACTATCAGGCGTTGGTCGAGCGGGGTCGCCGGGTCCTACGGCTTCACCTGGGACGCGACGTCTTGCGCGGCCTCCAGACCCTCCGGGACGTCTTGAGTTAGGGGAGCCCTTCGGCCCGTGAGAATCCTGGTAGATTTGGCTTTTCCGACCCTTCGAGGGGGACGATTTTTTAAACATGGGCAGGTCGGCAGATAGAGCCCCCGACGAAAAGAGAACGGCCCCACGGCTTCTTTCGGTCATCTGCCTATCTACCGGATGCTTGAAAAATCGTACTTCCCGAGCACTGGGAAAGGCCGTTCCGACGCCACTCTCCCGAACCGAAGGGATACGTTAAAGCCGTGAAGCATCATGGCCGGCCAGCCGTGGCCGAGGCCGCCAGCGCGATGTCTTCCAATATGACTCGGCGAAGCACTTCGGGGTCGCCAAGGCGCTTGCGGACATCCAGAATTTCTATGCCGGCAATTCGTCCGTCCGCGGCATAGTCCACCGCAATGCCCTCGGCCACATGCTGGGTCGTCACGGTCGTTTCCAGGAAACGGATGTAGAGCGCATCTACTTCGCTATCGTATGTAATTCGCATCGCCCAAACCTCCTCAGA
>JAUQPV010000346.1 GCA_030550225.1 Acidobacteriota bacterium
CATCCCTGAATACTTCGACCGGTCGGGGATCTATACCGACCCCCAGCGGGGTGAGTACTGGGACGATATGGTCCGGTACGTGGCCTTTGCCCGGATGGCCCTCCGGGCCCTCGAGGCGCGCCGGTGGTTCCCCGACGTCTTGCATCTACACGACTGGCACGCCGCCCCGGCCGTCGCCTGGCTCCGATACGGCACGGGCGTGTTCCCGACGTTGGAAACCGTGCCCATCGTCCTGACGGTTCACAATCTGGCTTACCAGGGCGTATTTTTTAAGGACCTCTGGCCGTGGCTGAATTTACCGGAGCGATTCTTCCATCCGGAGGCGTTCGAGTTTTACGGGCGGATCAACCTCCTGAAGGCGGCCCTCTTGGCCGCCGACGCCGTCACGACGGTCAGCCCGTCGTATGCGGAGGAGATCCAGACACCCGAGTACGGCCACGGCTTGGACGGACTCCTCCGGCACCTGCGGGACAAGCTGGTGGGCATCCTGAACGGGATCGACACGGACGTGTGGGACCCGGCGCGGGACCCTTACCTGCCGGCGCATTATGATACCCAAGACCTGACGGGGAAGCGGGTCTGCAAGACCCATCTCTTGCAGACCCTCGGCTTGACGGTCCCGGCCGAGGCGCCCCTCTGTGGGATGATTTCCCGACTAACTTATCAGAAGGGGATCGACCTCTTGCTGGGGGCCGTCCCTTGGATCGTCGAGCAGGGGGCCGGTCTGGTCGTTCAGGGGACCGGGGAACCCGTCTATGAGGACGGCCTCCGACGGGCCGTCCGTTCGTTTCCCGGCCGCGTGGTCTACGTGGACCGTTACGACGAGGCGATGGCCCATCAGATCGAGGCCGGTTGCGATATGTACCTGATGCCGTCCCGGTTCGAGCCCTGCGGCCTCAATCAGATGTACAGCCTGCGCTACGGGACGGTCCCCGTCGTCCGGGCCGTCGGCGGCCTCCGGGACACCGTCGTCGACGTGCGGGAGGACCCCCAGGCCGGCACGGGCTTTCGCTTCGAGCCGCCGACGACCGAGGCCCTCGTGGCGACCCTGCGGGATGCCTTCGACTTTTACAAGGCCCCCGAGCTGTGGCATACTTTAATATTGCGCGGCATGGCCCAGGACTTCAGTTGGCGACGGGCCGCCCGACATTACGCTGACCTCTACGAGCGAATCGTCCGGAGGTGACCCATGGGCACGGTTCAAAACGTGACTGACCAGGACTTCCAGAAAGAGGTCCTCGAGTCTTCGATTCCCGTGCTGGTCGACTTCTGGGCCCCCTGGTGCGCCCCCTGCCGGGCCTTGGCGCCGATCGTGGAAGAAGTCGCCCAGGAGTTCAAAGACCAGGTCAAGGTCGTAAAGCTCAACGTCGACGACAATCCGGAGACGGCCATCCGGTACGGCATCCGGGGGATTCCGACGCTCATCCTCTTCGTCAACGGTAAGGTGGCTGAGCAGTTCGTGGGCCTGACGACCAAAGAACGTATCGTTCAGGCCTTCCACCGTCACCTGAAACCCTCCTTTGAGTAAACCGCATGGTTCCTTACTACGTGTGGGCATCCCACCTGCAATGGCAAAGCCGCATCCTGCTCGATAAGGTCCGTCGGGGGGTCGTCGCGTGGTTTCAGTCGGACGGCTCGTCAGCCCGGCGGGGAGACTGCATGCGGTGTGGGGCCTGCTGCAAGATCATCTACCGGTGTCCCTTTTATGCCGAACGGGCGGACGGGACGGGCTTCTGTCGGATTTATCCCATCCGACCCCGACCGTGTCAGCTTTTCCCCCGCCATCCTCGAGACCTCTTGAGCGTGCCCATGTGCAGTTACTGGTTTGACGACGGAGGCCGACCTTGAACGTCGCCGTCGTGGGTCTTCAGTGGGGTGACGAGGGCAAGGGCAAGGTCGTCGACCTCCTGGCCGAACATTTCGACATCGTCGCCCGTTACCAGGGGGGCCACAACGCCGGCCACACGGTCTATCGAGAAGGCCGCAAGTTCGTCGTCCATCACGTCCCAGCCGGCATCTTCCACCCCCACGTCCAGAACGTCATGGGCAACGGGATGGTCATCGACGTCGAGGCCCTCCTGGAGGAGATGGCCGCCCTGGAGGCCGTCGGCGTGGCCTGGCGGGGCCGCCTCTGGATCAGTGACCGGGCGCATGTCATCACGCCGATTCACCGGTGGCTGGAAGCTCAGGAGGAAGACTTCCGGGGCCACCGTTCTATTGGGACGACCCGCCGGGGCATCGGCCCGGCCTACGAAGACAAGTACGGCCGTCGGGGCCTCCTGATGGGGCAGGTCACCGATGGGACCTGGCGGACCCACGTCGAATGGCTGTGGGATCGGCACGTCCGGATGTTTGGGCCGGCCGCGGCGTCACCCGAACGTCAAGCCGAGTGGGACCGCTTTCGGTCCGCCCTGGAACGGGCCGAGACGTACCTGGCCGACTGCGTGACCCAGACAGACATCTGGCTCCGGGACCGGCTCCGGCAGGGCGCCCGCGTACTCTTCGAAGGTGCCCAAGGAACCCTCCTGGATGTCGATCACGGGACGTACCCCTTCGTGACGTCGTCTCACTGCAGTGCTGGCGGGATCAGCATCGGCCTCGGCATTAGCCCCCGATGGGTCCACCGAGTGTTCGGCGTC
>JAUQPV010000347.1 GCA_030550225.1 Acidobacteriota bacterium
TCGGCCGAGACGGCCGGTGCGCGCGCGAAGGCGTTTGCGGCGGCGGGTGGCCGCACGCTGGGGACCCTGAGAGAGGGTGGGCGGGAGGCGTCTATCCCGAGGTGGTGGGAGGTGAGTCCTGGCGGTGGCGGCGGGGGAGGGCCCGCGAAGGCAAGGGCCGGGGCCTCGGCCTCGGCTACGGGGCGATCCCCCCGAATCCCTTCCCACGGGTTTCGAGATGAGTTCTTAGAGAGCCGGTTTGAGGTAGAATCGTCGTTGGGCCATGATGAACACCCTCAAACCTGTGAATACAAACTATTAAACCCGAGTACTCGAAGCGGTCTCATAAATCCTACGGTTGCTCTCCCCGTAGGAGGGGGTTGATGAGATAGGTACTCGGCACCTGACTCTGACCGTCGATCCCGGAGGTCCAGGCTATGAGACGTCGGGGGAGCGGCATCCTGCTCCACGTCACTTCGCTACCGTCCCCTTTCGGGGTCGGGGACCTGGGTCCCTGGGCTTACCGGTTCGTGGACTTCTTGGCTGAGGCTCGACAGAGCTTCTGGCAGGTCCTCCCCCTAACCCCGACGGGCCCCGGCGGGGGCGCCTCCCCGTACAATGCCATGTCGGCCTTTGCGGGCCATCCCCTCCTCATCAGCCCGGAACGACTCGTCGAGGACGGCTGGCTGACTCCTGAAGACCTGGCGTCTCGTCCCGACCTGCCTGAACACCGGGTCGACTATCCTGGGGCCTACGCCCTCAAACGGCGTCTCCTGGAGAGGGCCTTCGAGCGGTTTGGGCAACGTCGGCGGGACCCGGACTACAGGCGGTTCGTCGAAGCCCATGCGTCCTGGCTCGAGGACTACGCCCTCTTCGTGGCCTTGAGCGAACGCTTCAGGGGTCGATCCTGGGACCGATGGCCGCCTCCCCTGCGAGACCGGCAGACGGCGGCCCTGGACCGGGCGCGTCGACGTCTGGGCCGGCGGGTCGCCATGGAGAAGTTCTGGCAGTATTTGTTCTTTCGCCAATGGCAGGCCTTGCGGGCCTATGCCCGGGAGCGGGGCGTCCAGATCATCGGGGACCTCCCCATGTATGTCGATTATCACAGCGCCGACGTCTGGGCCTATCCCGACCTCTTCAAGCTGGACGACCAGAAGCGGCCGACTCACGTCGCCGGCGTCCCGCCCGACTACTTCAGCGCCACGGGTCAGCGGTGGGGCCACCCCGTCTACAGGTGGGACGTCTTGCGTCAGCGGGGCTACGACTGGTGGGTCCGACGGATGGCGCACAACCTGAGTCTCTACGACTTCGTCCGAGTCGACCACTTTCGGGGCTTCGTGGCCTACTGGGAGGTCCCGGCCCATGAGCCGACGGCGGTTCACGGGTATTGGGTCGAGGCGCCGGCCGACGACTTCTTTCGGACTCTGTCGAAACACTTTCCCTGCCTGCCCATCATCGCCGAGGACCTGGGCGTCATCACGCCGGACGTCCGGGAGGTCATGGAGCGATGGGGCTTCCCGGGCATGCGAGTCCTGCTTTTTGCCTTCGGACCCGACATGCCCACGAATCCGTATGCCCCCCACAATCACGTCCGGCACTGCGTCGTCTACACGGGGACCCACGACAACAACACGGTCCGGGGCTGGTTCGAACGAGAAGCCTCCGACGAGGACCGCCACCGCCTCTTCCGATACCTGGGCCGGACGGTGACGGCTGACGAAGTGGCTTGGGAGATGGTCCGTCTGGCCATGATGTCGGTCGCCGACTGGGTCATCATCCCCATGCAGGACGTCCTCGGCTTGGGGGCGGAGGCTCGGATGAACACCCCGGCGACCCCGACGGGCAACTGGGAGTGGCGTCTCCAGCCTCATCAGATCACGCCGGAACTCGCCCGTCGCCTGGCCGACCTGACAGAAACTTACGGTCGGGCATGAATCGCGCCCGTATATATCCCGGGCCCCTCGTAATACAGCCAGTGGAAGAAAGACTGGAGGAGTGCTAAAAGCCATTCCCGCCTTTTCATCTCTCGCCCTTGGGCTATCATAGGGATGAGGCTCGCATATCCGTTCGGACACGGAGTGACGAAGTGACGGAGTAACGGAGTGACGAGCGACGGTCTTGGGCCGGTGGGCCGGTCGACAATTCAGCTGGCTTGAAAAATCGTCCGCATTAAGCCCATAGAGCAGGCCAGGTTGTGATAGGAGGTGCTTTCGGCTATGGAAGCTATAGTCATCATTGGCGATAGCCGGAATATGATAGAGGTGCCTGACGAAAGCGTGGCCCTGATCGTCACTTCGCCCCCTTACTGGCATATTAAAAACTATGGGGCGGAAGGCCAGGTCGGGTATGGCCAGACTTTACATGAATACCTGATCGATTTAAGCCGGGTCTGGCGAGAAGCCTGGAGGGTCCTTCAGCCCGGCCGCCGGCTTTGTATTAATATCGGAGACCAGTTCGCTCGTGCCGTTATCTATGGACAATACAAGGTGATTCCGCTTCACGCCGAGATCATCGCCCAATGTGAAACCGTCGGGTTCGATTACATGGGCGCCATCATCTGGCGGAAAAAACCACGATGCGGACGACGGGGGGCGCAACAGTGATGGGTTCATTCCCCTACCCGCCC
>JAUQPV010000348.1 GCA_030550225.1 Acidobacteriota bacterium
GGTGGGCGAATCGGTCAGATATGTAGGCCTGGAGCGGTTTTTCTTGGAATCCACACCCGGGTCCGAGCCGCAGCCCACTGGGATGAGCTTTTCCGGCCTTTCATCCACCGATTTTGAAACAGTCACCGCTCCAAACACCCGTTGACAGCCAATCCTTCCGATCCTATGCTATAGGTGCCAGGCGCGTAGCTCAGGCGGTCAGAGCGCTGCCCCGACGAGGCAGAGGTCGGCGGTTCGAGTCCGCCCGCGCCTACCATGACACCCCTAAACCGCTTCTTCACCTGCCATCCCCTGTTAAACCCCACTGCTGGCAGTGCGGTCCTTGTGCGCCTGATACCACGCTTTATAGTCCCGCCGGCCGACCAGGGCCAAGACGCCCGCGACCAATAAGCCCATGCCGCTAATCCCCCCACCGATAGCCTGGGGCGTCCCTCCACTCACGACGCCTCCGACCAGCAAGCCGCTATAGCCCAGGTCGAGCAGGCCGAGGATGATCGAGCCGATGCCGTTGTTCAGCGTATCCCGAACGGTGCCCCGCATGTGTTGTATCCCGAGGTAGACGAAAGCGATGCCGAAAACCAGCCCCACCCACACGGAGCCACGGTCCCCAGAGGTCAGTAGCAAGGCCAGCACTGCGCTCAGCAGGATGAGACCGCCTAAGATCGCCCAAATCGTCCCGGCGGCCCGGACCGTTCCGGGATACTGGGGTCCGGCCACCGGATTCATCTCTTGCATTTCACTCACCTGGCTCCACTGCGCCATCCCGGGCTTCCAAACGTAGATAGCTTTCCCCGAATTTTGCTGGGCGATTTGCCGGACCTGGGCGGTGGTGTATTGCCCCTCCAGTTGATTTCCGTCGATGGCGACATACCACAAATCTTGGTTCATGATGCCCTCCCGCCTCATCGGTGAGTGGTTTTTAAGTGCAAAGGGTCGAGACATCGTGAACAGGGCCATTGAGCCCTAAGAATTGGATGAATTTGGCCTTTCCGCATCTATCGCCGTCCGGAATCGGAACGCTCTAAGCGAGCGCTGGAGCCCCATCCGGCCTGGAGGCGCAGCTCGTAGGAGTCTCCTCCGGGAGGAGAGGGCAGGGTGCAGGTCTTCGCCCTCCGCCCCCTCCCGCCAGGGGCCGGTGCTCTAAAAGTCTCGATCCCAGCGTCCGACGTCGGGCACCGGCTCCGACTCAACAGCTTTCCCCCGTCGCGCTACACGCGCAGACATCGCCCATGAAAGGGTCCGCGAGACAGCTTTCGACGGCTTCTTGGAGGTTCTCGGCACAGTAGGTTTTGACGTCCCCAAACTCATCGGCGCAGATGTGGGCTTTGTCCTTTTTGCAACCCAACAGGGCCAGGGTCATCCCGATGAGCACCAGCATAAGACTTAGTTTCTTGATCATGAGCTTCTCCTCCTATGGGGTTTTGGGTAGAGCGGACATACGACGGATGCCCGCATCACGGCTGGCGTCCGTCTTGTCAAGATTGGATTTTTGATTTGGTTTCTCCCCATTCAGCCTCTTCCCCAATGTATGGGCGGGGCAATCTAACGGGTCGACCCGACGCCGGCCGGGTGCGGCCATTCTTGAACAGAGCCGTTGGGCCCGGAGAATGGCGCCGGAACGACCCTTTCCAAATCAAAACCGGAACAGAACCCCCAGGTCCACGCTGAGGGGATGGACGCCGAGGCCCTCCAGGGGAGCCGATAGCTTCTCACCCGTCACGACGTCCGTCTGGGTCACATCGACCCGGACGGTGTAGAAGGCCTTGCGGACCAGCAGGAGGACGTGAACTCGGTCATGGAGTTCGGCCCGCAGGCCGCCCCCGACGAAGAAGCCGACACCGCTTTTTACCGAGGTCTGATACTGAAGGCCGACTTCTGCGAAGTCGGCCTCCGGTCGGAAGTCGGACACCTGGAGCAGGGCCCCGCCGGTCAGGACCGGCGCGAACCGGTCCCACTGAACGGGCTCTACCAGGAGGCCTCCACCGACGGACCGGACCTGAAACTGACCGGCGCCCAACCGGCCGGCTTCATCGACGTGGACCGGCCCAAAGGTCCCATCGAGCAGGAGCCCGACCTTCCGGTGGAACATGTAGAGGACTCCGGCGTGAAGGTTGAAGCCCGTGCCGGCTTGGTCGATAGAGGTCCGAAGCAGGCCGGCCGAGACCCAGAGGCCCAGGGGGTGGAAGGGGGCGGCCCGCTGGGGGCGGGCGACCGGTGGCGGGACAGTCGGTGGCGGGACGGCCGGCGGCGGAGACGGGGGACTCGGTTTCTTCGGCGGCACCGGAGGTCGCTCCGTCGGCGGGGTCGGCGGGGCCGGTCTCGGGGTCGGCCCCGTCACGGGCGTCACGAGCCGACGGGCGATGTGTCCCTCGACCTGACCCTTGACCGGGTCGGTCCATCGAACCCGGTACCAGTCGCCTTCCTGACCCAGGACCTCGAGGACGGTCCCCTTCGGGAGTTGGGCCACGACAGGACTCTCCAGGGACGGACCCTGTCGTAAGTTGGCCATCGAGACGGTGACTTCCACGAAAGTCGGGAGTTCTTCCTGGGGCCAGGCCGGCGTCCGGTCAAGTAGGACCAGGAGGCCGCCCAAGAGCCCGGCG
>JAUQPV010000349.1 GCA_030550225.1 Acidobacteriota bacterium
CGAGCGGGTCGCCCAGACGATCCAGAACTTTATGACCGTTCGGGATGAGGCTTACATAAAGAAGTCCAAGGACCCCCTATTCTTTGCCTCCTTCTTTGAGCTGGACTTCGATCGGGACCTGCGGATCGTCCAGAAGGAGAAGAAGACGGCCAGCAAGGTCACCGGCAAGATGGTCGACACGATCCTCCAGGTCCACTACCATATCCGCCCGGAGGCGCTGAAGCTCTTCGTGGAAGACCCGAAGCTCTTTGCGTCGGCCGTGTACCTGTATTGTTTACGGGTATTCACGCTGGCCTATCGCAAGAGCTTGACGCTGGCGGACCGGCGTCTCCTGAGCCGTTGACCCTGAGGCGAGGCCGATGGTTCCGGTGTGGCTGATCGGGACGGTCGTGGGCCTGTTGACGGGGGGCGGTCTCGTCCTGATGTTCCTGTGGGGCCGCCGTCGGCCGTTGCCGGTCGACCTACCGGAGCCCGTCGAGGGCGTCGAATTCACTGACCTCCTGGTCAGCCTCTGGGTCCGGGGCTGCTATACGGAGGGTCTGGAGCGCACGCATCGGCGTCTGACGCGGCCCGTTCCCGATACGGAGCGGCAGGTCCTGCATCGGTGGCTGGCCCGGTGGGCGGCCGTCCAGGGCGACCCGGTCTTGCTTCGGCGGGCCTTGGAGAACCGACCCTGGCCGGAGGCTCATCCGGAGGCTGATTTCTGGCGCCTCCAGGTCCAGGACGCCGACCCCCAGGCATGGGCATCGGCCTGGGACCGCTGGCAGGTCACGTGGGGACCGGCCTTTACGAAACAGCTCTTGGAGCGCTTCACCCAGGCCGGGCGCTACGACCTGGCGTGGCGGGTCTGGCACGCATACTGGGAAGCGGACCCTGGGTCGGCCTGGCGTATCGCAGACCCCATCGACATTCTCCGCCACGCCGGTCCCCAGGCCCTCGAGGCGGGCCGATCCAAGGAAGCCCGATCCATGGCCGACTGGCTCCAGCGGCATCAGCCGGACCACCCCCTCGGGTATTGGCTGGCCTTTCAAGTCGAGCGCGCCCAGCGATTCACTCGGCCCGAGCGGCATCTCGTCAAGGGCATCGAGCGTACGGACCATTACTGGCTGTACCGGACCTTGGAGGCTTGGTGGCTGGACCGGACGGGCCCCCAAGCTATCCAGAGCCTTTACGTCCGCCGGGTTCACGAGACGGGCGGGAGCCTCCGGACCCAGTCGATGCTCCTGCTTCACTACCTCCGTGTAGAGAAGCTGGACTCGGCCCTGGAGCTCTTGGAGAGCCTCAAGGAACGTCTTCAGGATTGGCCGCCTTACTGGATGTGGTTGGGCTACGTGGCCCAGGACCTGGGCATGCAAACCGAGGCCTCGGCCGCTTGGCGGCAGTTCTGGTACCTGGTCCGTCAGAGCCCCGACCACGCCCATCCCTTCGTCTGTGAGGTCTGCGGCTTTGGGATCGCCCGATGGTGGGAATTCTGTCCTCACTGTCACCGTCGGGGTACGCTGAACCTCCGACTGCCGCCCCCCTCGTCGCCTCCCTCGCCGACCCGCCTGGAGGAGGAATGGGTGGACGTGCCCTTTCCCGACTGATCGGCGAGGCCGTCGGGCCCATCGTCTCCCGGACCCTGGGGGGCCTGCTGGCCTGGTGGTTCCCCTCGGTGTGCCTGCACTGTCGCCGTTGGGTCCCGCCGTATCGTCATCTATGCGACGCCTGCCGCCATGCGGCCCCCAGGGTCGTCCCCCCGATTTGCGTCAAGTGCGGACGCCCCGTCGTAGCCCCCGGGATTTCAGCGGACTTCCGCGGACTCTGCACGCCGTGTCTCGAACGCCCCCTGGTCCTGGACGGGAGCCGCGCCTGGGGCCGGATGGAGTCGCCCCTCCGGGAGTGGATTCACGCTTTCAAATACCGGGGCCTGGCCCGCGTGGTCGACCGTCTGGCCGAATGGATGGCCGAGGACATGCGGCCCTGGCTTCAAGAGACAGGCGCCGAGGCCATCACCTTCGTGCCCCTCCACCGGCGGCGACGGCGGGAGCGGGGCTTCAATCAGGCCGAACGCCTGGCCCGGGCTTTGGCTCGACGGTGGGGCCTGCCCTGCATGGACGTCCTGGTCCGTCGACATTACGAGCGACCCCAAGTCGGCCAGACGGCCGCCCAACGGTGGGACGCCGTCCTGGGGGCCTTCGCCGTCCACCCCCGACGGGACCCCCGGGCCTTCGAGCGGTGGCTGATCGTCGACGACGTGATGACGACAGGGGCGACCCTTCATGCGTGCGCCGGGACCCTCAAGCGAGCGGGGGCCCGCCACGTGTATGGTCTCACGGTCGCCACGACCCCAGCCGTGGAAGTGGGATAAGGGCGGATTTGGATTGCGAATTGCGAATTGCGGATTGCGAGTTGCGAATGCGAAGGGATGCGGAAAGGATGATCGGTGGGATGCAGGAAGTAAACCCGGAGTCTAAGATGTGGGCCAGCCCTATTCCTATTTCTCGGGCCAAGGCCCGACCCCTGGGACCCGGGACGTCCTTCATGCCCAATTCGCAATCCGCAATTCGCAATCCGCAATTTGTAATCTTCTTCCTGTCGGTCTGGGTCGCTCTGACGACGG
>JAUQPV010000350.1 GCA_030550225.1 Acidobacteriota bacterium
AGGGACGGAATCATTCGTCCAGGATCAACATGCAGTCCCCGTAGCTGTAAAAACGGTAGCGTTCCCGGACGGCCTCCTGATAGGCCGCCAGGATGAAGTCTCGGCCGGCCAGGGCGCAGACCAACATTAGGAGCGTGCTCCTCGGCAGGTGGAAGTTCGTCAGGAGGTCCCGGACGACCCGGAATTCGTAACCCGGATAGATGAAAACGTCGGCCCAGCCGGACAGGCACGGGGGGTCATGACGGGCGGCCGACTCGAGGGCCCGGGTCGTCGTCGTCCCAACGACCAGGACCCGGCGGCCCTGGCGACGGGCCGCCTCGATACAGGTCCACACGTCGGGGGGAATTTCGTACCACTCGGGGTCCATCCGGTGGTGACGTACGTCAGGCGTCCGAACAGGCCGAAAGGTGCCGGGCCCGACGTGGAGCGTGACCTCACACCATACGACGCCCTTCTCTCGGAGCGCTTGGATCACCCGAGGCGTGAAGTGGAGGCCGGCCGTCGGGGCGGCGATGGAACCCTGAACCTTGGCGTACACTGTCTGGTACCACCGGCGGTCCCGCTCGGCCAGGCTCGGGTCCCGGCGGACGATATAGGGCGGGACGGGCATCCATCCGATGTCGTCCAGCATGGTCTGGAGCGGCCGGGGACTCTCGAACTGCAAGACCCAATCGCCCCCGGGGGTCCGAGCGACGACAGAGGCCCGTACGTCAGCCGGAAAATGGAGGACGTCGCCGGGATGCATCCGACGGCCCGGCCGTAACAAGGCGTGCCACTGTTCGGGACCCGCCCCGCCCTCCGATAAAAGCCGACGGACGAGAAGGACCTCCACGGGGCGCTCCCGGCCCCCCCGGACGAGACGACCGTACAGACGGGCCGGAACGACCCGGCTGTTATTGACGACGATGACGTCGCCCGCTTGCAGGAAGGCCGGCAATTCGACGAATCGTCGATGCTCCCAGCGCCGCTGACGGAGCCGCAGGACCATCATACGGGCCTGGTCCCGCGGCTCGACAGGCACTTGGGCGATGAGCTCCCGCGGGAGTTCGTAATCGTAGGCCGATAGGGAGAACCAGGATTCCATAACGGCGGCAGGCCACGGCCCGAGACTCTATCACCTGCCGATAGAAACCGCCCCGCCCCCCAATGCTTGGCATCCCGCGATGGGTGTCAGGTATTCGGCTCCCCTGGAAGTTCAGCACCGGATCCTGGGCACCCGAAATCCACCGCGACAAAGCCCCGAACCCTCTCCACCGGGCGAGGGTTTTGAGATAAGTTTTACTTAATGCCGTACTTTTCCTTGAATTCTGGCCACGACAGCTGATAGAACAGCTTGTTCTTCTCGATGTAAAACTCCCACTGGGCAGGGACCTCGTCCTGGGGGAAGATGGCCGAAACCGGGCACACCGGCTGGCAAGCCCCGCAGTCGATGCACTCCTCGGGGTGGATATAGAGCTGGTCGACCTCGTCGTAGGCGACCTGGACGTCCGGCCGGTATCCAGCCGCCTCCCCTTTCTTGGGATGGATGCAATCGACGGGGCACGCGTCCACGCAGGCGGTATCCTTCGTGCCGATGCAAGGCTCGCAGATGATGTACGCCATTGCCGACCTCCACCCGGAATTGCCGGGTCATTATAGAGGACCCGTCCGGGCTGTCAAATTCGGGGGGCGGTACACGGTTCGTGGGGACGGCTCCGTCGCCAGAGCCGGGATTCGGTCCCGGGCGTCGGGTATCCGAATTCGTGTCGACGGCCGAGACGCCGAGAACGTCACGGGGCGAATCGCGTCTTCGGACTCGCTATTCGCCCCCTGCGGCCTCCGCATCTCTGCGGTACATAGACTCGGGGACGCTCGATCCATGCCGATCTTAATTTAGGCCGGGGGTCGATCTTTTCCAATCCACAAAGGGACGGGCCACCGGTGCGAAATGCTTGGCTTCGAGACTGGACCGATGGTCCCCCTTGGGATAGAATGAGGAATACCCTCAATGGCGGGTCTTCTCGATGTGGCCACCCCGAGACGACTTGGGATTCTTCATCCGGACCCTGGTCCAGCAGAAGCGTTCCGGCATCGTTCGCCGGGGGCAGGCGCCCGTCCGACGGAGCCTGTATTTTTATGAGGGCCGCTTGGTCTTTGCCCACTCGAACGTGAAACGGGAGAAATTGGGCTTCTTCCTTGTCCAGCAGGGCATCCTCGCCTCAGAGGCGGAACTTCAGTCCGTCTTGCAGGCCAAGGGTAGCGAACGTTTAGGCCGCTATTTGGTCCAGCAGGGCACCCTCACCCCGCAAGACCTGCAACGTCTCTTGGAGCTCCAAGTCCAGACGATCTTCATGGCCTGTTTTTACGACGACGCTCCCTTCGAGTGGGAAGAGCGGCCCCAGCCCGTCCTGCCGGACCTCATCGTGCCGGTCGACCTGAGTGCCCTGATCGAGGAGGTCGTCCTCAACGACCCGCACCCCGAAGCATATCTGAAGCGCCTACCGGCGGCCTCCTGGTGGATTATTCAAAGCGACCAGGCGGTCTTCCAACGGGCCTTCTTCCACGTCGAAGACCAGCTCTTGCGGAGTCAGGTCATCCACCC
>JAUQPV010000035.1 GCA_030550225.1 Acidobacteriota bacterium
TTCGACCAAGGGTTGGAACAGACGGTCCAACCGTTCCGTGAACAGGTACAGGACCCACACCGTGACGAGCAGGGGCGTCAGGACGACCAGGCCCGTCAGGAAGGTCCGCCGGAACCGAATCCATAGACGATAGGTCATACTTCGAACTCCTTCCGTTGCAGTCGGGCGGCCCGCCGGGCCCGGGCGGCCTCGTAGCGCTGGCGCTCGGCCTCTGTCTGGGGCCAGACCGGCGGGACCGGCATGGGGCGACCGGCCTCGTCGAGGGCCACGTAAGTCAGGAGGGCCGTACAGCAGTGCCGGCGCTCTCCCGTCGTCGGGGCTTCGGCGTAGACCTCGACCTGAATCTCCATAGAAGTGCGGCCCGTGAAGTTGACCCACGCCTGGAGGACGATGAACTCCCCGACCCGGATGGGGGCCCGAAAGTCGACGCTGTCGATCCGGGCCGTCACGACCGGCCGTCGGGCATGCCGCATGGCGGCGATCGAACCGGCGATGTCGATGAGCTGGAGGACCCGGCCGCCAAAGACGGTCCCCAGGGGGTTGGCGTCGTTGGGAAAGGCGATCTCGACCATTTCCGTGAACGATTCGGCGACAGGCTTGCCTTCCATCGGGCCTCCGAAGTTACCGGATACGGATTCGGGATACGGGATGCGAGATACGGGATAATGAAGACGGGTTCACGACGGATGGCCCATGAGCTATAAGCCAATAGGACATGAGCTATGACCCATGAGCCACCGACCCACCGGCCCGAGATACCGCGTTAGGCCAGAGGTGTTGGGTTCTTGAAAGAGGACCCAACACCCAGCAGCCAACACCCAGCACCTAACACCGATATCTCGCATCCCGTATCCCGCATCTCGCATCCTATACCCATTTCAGAGGCTGTCCTTGATGCGGTATAGGAATTCGAGGACGGCCGCGCAATTCGGGGGCCGGTCCTCCATCCGCTTGGCCAGGAGCTTCAGGACCCAGTCGTTGAGGAACCCCGGCAGGTTCGGGACCCAATGCTGGAGGGGCGGCGGCATTTCGGTCAACTGCTTGGTCAGGATCGCCTGAACCGTCTCACCCGTAAAGGCCTCCCGGCCGGTCAGCATGAAGTAGAAGATGGCCCCCAGGGCGTACAAGTCCGTCCGGACGTCCAGACGCTGACCCTGAATCTGTTCGGGGGCCATGTATTTGGGGGACCCGACGATGCTCTGGGTCTGCGTATGGTCCGAACTGTCCAAGACGCCGGCGATACCGAAGTCCAGGATCTTCACCCGGCCGTCCTGGGTGACCATGATGTTCTGGGGCTTCAAGTCCCGATGAATGACGCCGACGTCATGGGCGGCCTTCAGGCCCTCGACGACCTGGACGGCCAGCTTCCACCACAGGCGGGGCGGGATGGGGCCCGTCCGGCGGACGATGGCGTCCAGAGAGGCACCGGCGACGTACTCCATCGTGACATACCGGGCCCCCCGGTAGGTCCCCAGCTCGAACAGCCGCACGACATTCGGATGGAGGATCGACCGGGCGAGCTTGACCTCCCGGAGGAGCCGGTGGGACGTCGCCGCCGTCGCCATCAGGTCCGAGTGCCAAACCTTCAGGGCGACCTTCTCGCCCAAGACGCGATCGTGGGCGAGGTACACGCGGGCCATCCCGCCCCGGCCGAGTTCTTTCAAGATCTCGTAACGGTCGTCGATGACGGCCCCTTCGTAGATGTCGATGGTCGCCAGGGCCTCGACGACGCCGTCCATCGAGGCGACCCGCTGGGTCAGGTCCGGCTGAAGGCAGGCCGTCAGGATATGGACCAGGGGGGTCGGCACCCCGGCGTCGGTCAAGTCCAGAGGCCACGTCGGGAGTCGGCGCAGGAGGAGCTCATACAGGAGGACCCCGAAGGCGTACACGTCGCTGGCCGGGCTCAGGGCCTGGCGGGTGCGGTATTCCGGCGATGCGTAGGGCGTCTCGGCCGGCAGGGCCGAGAGGTAGACGTCCCAGGGGACCAGCTTGACGGACCGGTCCGAGGCCACCAGGACATGCTCCGGCAGGAGGGCCCCGAAGACGACCTGAGAGCGATGACAGAAGGCCAGGGCCTGGGCGACTTGCAGGGCGACCTCCTGGACCTCCGCGACCGACCGGTGGGCCTGAAGCCAGTCTCGCAGGCTCACACCTTCGGCATAGTCGATACAGATCAGCAGGGCGTCCCCGTCGGCGGCGACGTCATACGGGAGGGCCAGAAACCGGTGCCGCAGGTTCCGGAGACCCTGGAGTCGGGCGGCGACGTCCGAGGGCGCCAGGCCTGGGGCCTGAATCCGCTGGATCAGGGCTGGCGAATTCCGTTGCTTGTCCACGACCTTCAAGAGGGTCATGTGCGGTGCCGAGACGAGGACGCCTAAGACGTCCCAGCGGGGGTCCAGCGCATGGGTCTGAACGTCCGGCACCGTCGGGGCCGGGGCCGTCGTCAGACGCCGAATTCGCTCCTGCGTGTCGGCGTAATGCATGTCCTGGGCGACGACCGACTCGTAAACGGCCAGGGCTTCCTGAAAGCGGCCCAGGGCTTCCAGGGCCCGACCCTGGAGGTAGTACAGCTCGACCATGTCGGTGTCGAGGTCCTTGGCGGCGATCAGCTCCTCGACCCGCCGAAGGGCGAGGCTGGCCATCCCCTTTTCGATCCAGAGGCGGCACAGCAGGACCACGCCCTGGACGTAAGCAGGGTCCTGGCGGTCGACCTTCTGGAGTAGGGCGATGGCCTCGTCGGTCCGCCCGAGTTGATAGAGGAGCCGGCCGGCGTCGGCGTACCGCTGGCCCTGGACATATAGGTCGACGGCCGCCTCCAGACGGCCGGCCTTCTCATAGTAAGCGGCCGCCTGAAGGGGACTTCCCATCTTGGCGTACACGGCCGCCGCCCGGTCCCAAGCCTGGGCCCGGACGTAGAGCTCGACGGCCTGTTCCCACTCGCCGGCCTGCTCGTAAAGAAAGCCCGCGTCGACGTACCGACCCATCTGGTCGAAGGCCTGGGCGGCCAGGAGGGGCTGGCCGGCCGCCATGTAATACTTGGCCGCCTCGGCGAATTCGCCCAGGTGAAAGTAGACGTCCCCGCACAGCCGGAGAGCGACCCGGGCCTCGGGATAGCGCTCGATGATGGACCGGCCGGTCACGTAGTCCTCCAGCCGGACTGACATCTCGAGGGCCTTGACGGCATCCCCGCAAGCGAGGTACGCCTCCCGGGCCTTCTTGAATTCTCCAACGGCTTCGTACAGCTCGGCCGCCCGGTGGAGTTGCTGGGTCCGGGTATAGGCCTGGGCGGCGATCCGACAAATGGCCTGATACTCCCGCCGCCATTCGGGCAGGTACTCCCGCTCCCTGCGCTCGGCCTCCAAGACCTCCAGGGCCCGTTCGGCCATGAGGGCCGCCTTCTCGAACATCTCGGCCCGGTAGTAATACTGAGCCGCTTCCCCCCACTGGCGGATCTTCTCGGCGTACTCACCGGCCCGGTCCCACTGATTCAACCGCAGGGCCAGCTCCTTAGCACGGCCGTAGTCCTGGGCCTTCTCGAAGGCCTGCCGGGCCTCATTGGGTAGTTCCGCCTTTAGATACGCTTCCCCGGCTTCCCGGTACCGCCGGGCCTGGACCCAGAAGTCGCCAGCCCGCTCCCACTGGCCGATCTCCTCGCATAACATGGCCGCTTCGACAAACAGACTGCCTTGGAGATAGGCCTGGAGGGCCTCGTCATAGGCCCCGATCATGCGGAAACGGTCCCCGGCCGTACGGAAGTCCCCGGCCTTGAGAGCCCGCCGGGCTTCACTCCGCGGGTCCGACTTTCCGAAAAGTCCCCACGCCATGACCCTACCCATGCCACGTCGGATGCAGAAATATTGCGAATTGGGAATTGCGCATTGCGGATTGCGAATCGAAAGCCAAGCGATCGGGGCATCCCTTCGGCGATCCGGCCTATATCGCGGATCCCGCCCTCCATTCGAAATTCGCAATCCGCAGTCCGAAACTTCCGAATCCCCACACCCGACCTCCAAAATCATACCGACCCGTCCCGACCCTGCCAAGCCGCCGGGACGGGTGGACCGCCCTCAGGCCTCGGATGTGGGGAAACCCGCAGTAAATGTGTAAACGCAATCATTACGAATAATAATATCATGAGAATTAGATATTAGCAGATCCCTCCGGCCCGTGAGAATGGCGTCGGAACGGCCTCTCCCAGCGCCCGGAAAGCACGGTGGTTCAAAGGGACGGAGGGACGATGTAAGGATGATCCTGACCTGCCCGTCGGCCCAAGACCGTGGCTCGTCCCTTCGTTCCTTCCAAAAGATCGTCCGCCCCGAAGGGTCGGAAAAGTCAAATCCCTGCGTTTTCACGAACCGAATGGTTCTGTTCGACTTCCCTGCCTTAGAATTTCCGACATGCGCCTACCGGCAGGGCGCATCCTTATGGGCGGAGGGGAGGATGGACCGATGGACGGCTCGGCGGAACTTGCGGGTGGGTGGGATCGTCCTGGTGGGCATTTACGGCATCGTCTGTGCGAAGGACCCCGCTGATTTCGGGTTCCTCGACGGCGTCGACCTCATCTTCCATGAGGCAGGCCACGTGATCTTCGGGATATTCGGCGAATTCGTCGGGGTCCTGGGCGGGACGCTCATGCAGGTCCTCGTCCCCGTCAGCGTCACGGTCTACTTCTATCTGCACCGACAGGTCTATTCGGCCGCCGTCGCCCTCTTCTGGGTCGCCCAGAACTGCTTCAACGTCTCGGTATACGTCAAGGACGCCCGGGCCCAAGTCCTGCCGCTCTTGGGCGAAGGCCACGACTGGAACTACCTCCTCGGGCGGCTTCACCTGCTAAGCTGGGACCAGGCCCTGGGGAACCTGGTCTATGCCCTGGGCCTCGTCCTCCTCGGCGTGGCGGTCGTCGGCGGCCTATACGCCGCCCTGGACCAGTCTCCGGGCGACAGACGCCGCGGACCCTTATAAAATTACGATTCTTTTTCTTTTTTCAGCGTCATTGTTTCACGAGTTCGACTCTTCTATTTTTGGCCCTCCCCTCTTCCGTATCATTGGTCGCGACGGGTGCCAGGGGTCCGACACCAAAAGCCTTTAGCCGGTCCCTTGCTATCCCATATTTTTCAGTCAATTCCTTTACGACGGCTTCGGCTCTCCTCTTAGACAATTCCATGTTGTATTCGAGTTTTCCTATATTATCGGTATGGCCGACGACGTACACATTAATATTGGGGTTTTCATTCAAGAACTTTGCAATTTCTTTTAGAGTAGGCTCGGACTCGGGCTTTATGTCCGCCTTATCAAAGTCAAAGTAAATACCGTATATCGAGACATGCCCCGTCGTCTTCAGTCGCTCGAGCATATCCGCCGCGGTGAGCCCCATTTCCATTTCCCTCGGCTCTATGATGTAAAGCTGGGTTTTGGGCTCATCTCTCCTTCCGGCTACCGCAAGCGCAATATAAGTATCTTTTTTGGGTGATACTGCTGAGAGGTAAAACCACGGATGGAGCTCGGGGTCTTCCCACCCTCCCCATCCACGACGATTGATCGTGCGAAAGAAAGAAGCGACTCTCCTCAACCCCTCTTGGTTTTTCTCCTCTTTATACAGGAGGATATACCCGGCATCCGTGAAGGCCTTTTCATAGTTTCTAAACACCTCGAGGGTACTCCTGCCTTTGGGTCCGTCATAGACATAGTGATATACCTTTCCTTGGAGTTTCTTTACGATATTTTTTGAAAGAAGCCTTTCTAATTCCTTTTCTTTTTCTTCAGATTTCGAACCAGACCAATCGAATCTTGAGACGTCTCCGAGGGGTAGATAGAACTCGTCAAATGCAACCTCTTCAAAGTGAGAGACCTCCGAACCCGCATACCTCTTGATGGCCGGATGGTCCCTAACCCCTTCATACTGCGCCAAAGATATGGATGTTATTGCTATATATAAAATGAAAATCACGAAGTGATTCCTCATCGTACACCCCCTCTTTCTAAAATGTTCGATTCGAAGGACGAGGGCCTCCGGCCAGCCTCGACCTGGCGGAGGCGGCGGGAAAGACGAGGGCAGGCTCGATAGACGCCGACCTTTCGGACCGTCGTCGCCTTCTCCCTTACCATGGCCGTTCGGTTTTGAAAATCCGTATGGATTCAGCCTTTCCGACCCCTCGGGGCGGCCGATGGTTCAAGCATCATGATGACGTGACGGGGTCCGGCCCGAAGCCAGCACCAGGGCCCAACGGCTCGGATTAACTTCATCACGTCGTCACGACGTCACGTCATCACGACGTTTGAAAAATCGTGCCTTCCGGGCGATGGAAAGGGTTGTCCCGACGCCATTCTCACGGGCCGGACGGCTCCGTTACCGATTGTAGGCTGACTATATATTCCGATTCAAGACCCGAAGTCTGGGAGGTCTCCCCGGGTGCCGACCTTCGGCGGGTGGGCGTTCCAACCCTCACGTCGGGTATGCAAGAGTGGGAAAGAAGCCGGCCTCATGGTCCATCGACGAGTCCATCTCGCCCTCCCGATCCGGGGATTGGATTCAAGATATTGTAGGTTAAAAGGGGTTCCCCCCTACAGCTTGACATGATAGAAAAGTTCAGTAAAATAAGACCGCAAATTGGGAGAAGAACGGTCATGAGCGGTACGTCGAGGCCCGTCGCCGTCCTGTGGGGGCGCTCGACCTTCACGGGGGCCGTCCTCAAACACGTCGCCGGGGCGACCTTCCCGCCCCTGGGGTCGATGCTGTACGCCCGATGGGCCGACGTCGAGGTCCTCGCCCGGGTCGTGTCGGCCGTCGGCGAGAATCCCTACTTGTTCGCCTACGGCATTCAGGAGAAGCTCGCCCACCGGGCCGCCGAGGACGGGGCCGGCCTGCCCCTCGGCCGGGACATCTTCACCCTGGAGGTCCGCTATTGCTACTGTCTCCGGAGGGGTCATCCCGAGCGGCTTCCCCAGCCCCTGCCGTCGGGGACGCTCTTTTATCGGGCCGACCGGGCGACCCTGGCCCGGATGGGCCGGGCCGGCTGGTGGGTCCTGGGCGAGTACGACGGCGTGCCCGAGCCGGTCCTGGCTCGGTCCTTCGACGCCCGGGGCTTTGGCGAGGCCGTCCACGTCGGGGTCTTCGGCCGGTCGGGGTCGGGCAAGACGGTCTTGTCGGCGGCCCTCGTGTTTGCCCTGATGGTCCGGGGCCTGCGGGGGGTGCTGGTCCTGGACCCCCAGGGCGAATGGTCGGCCGACCGCATCCGGGGCTATCCCTTCGAACGCATCAGTGCGGCCCTGGGGTGGAATCGGCGTACGCTGACCCTGCGGGACTTCCAGTTCGACGACCCGGCGCTCCTCCTGGACGTCTTGCGTCTCCGGGGGGTCTTGCGAGACCTGGGGTTTAAGACGGCCGAAAAGGAGGAGGCGGCCGTCCGGGCCTTAGCCGGGATGGGGGCGGGCCTCTCGGCGCTGGAGTCCTGGGAGGCCTTTGTCGGGACCCTCCGGCGGGCCCTGCGGCACATCTACGCCGACCCCGACCGGCGGGCCGAGATCGAGGACATCCTCTGTCGGCCGGGCCTCGTGACGCTACGGGGGATCCGACAGGCTTTCGAGGAGGCCGCCGGGCTCTTTCGGAAGACGCCGGGCCGCATCGCCGTCCAGGACCTTCTGGCCTCGCTGGCCCGGTCCGAGTTCTGGACCCTGCGGCTGGACCCGGCTCGGCCCGAGGACGTCCTCCTGGCGGCGCACCTTCTGGCGGCCTTGCGGACGCAGGCCCTCGCGGCGTGGGCCCGGGGGGAGCCGGCCAACGTCCTTATCGTCATCGACGAGGCCCACTGGGTCGTCCCGCAGGAGACCCAGCCGGGGCCCCTGGGGGACGTCGTCCGGCGGGCCGTCCGGGAACTCCGGAAGGCTGGCGTGGGGTTCCTCCTGATTTCCCAGTCGGTCGCCGACACTGACAAGGAGGTCGTCCGAAACCTGGCCCACTTCTTCATCGGTCCGGGTCTCGGCCTGGGGAGCGACCCGGAGGCCCTGCGGGCGATCCTGGGTGGAGACGGCTTGGCCGTCTATGAGACTCTGCCGCCGCCGGGCTTTCAGGGCCAGTGGCCCTTCATCTCCACAGGCCGGCTGAGTCCCACGATGGGGGGTGCGAGTGCGGCCGTCATCAGCGTCCTGGCCGACTGGGAGCAGGCGTGGGCCTTTAACCGGTCGAACGGGGCCGGCGAGGCCCGTCGGTCGCGTGCTCGAGACCTGGAGGGACTTCCCCGGCTGATCCCGTTAGAGTCGACATGAGGGAGCCATAAGGCCCCAGGCATCCCACAAAGGGCAAAGAGCAAAGAGTATTGGCTCTATGCGCTTTGCTCTATGCCCTTTGCCCTGTGGGAGAGGGTAGGGTAGTCGTTAAAAGGGCCTTCAGCCGCTGGCGGGCCCGGTGGAGGCGGACCTTCACGTTAGATTCCGAAAGGCCCAGGACCCGGGCGACCTCCTGCGTCGACAGGCCCTCGACTTCCCGGAGGAGGTACACGGACCGGAGAGATTCGGGGAGCCGTTCGAC
This sequence comes from Acidobacteriota bacterium, assembly GCA_030550225.1. Taxonomy (GTDB): domain Bacteria; phylum Acidobacteriota; class HRBIN11; order HRBIN11; family HRBIN11; genus HRBIN11. Next base: position 8,525 of record JAUQPV010000035.1, read on the forward strand.
GGCCTCCCAGAGGAGACGCCGTTCTTCGTCTTGCAGGGCCTGCTCCTCAGGTCCTGGCGAGAGGGTAAACTTCGAGAGGGCGGCCAGGTCGGGTCGCTCGTCCAGGGACACCATCGTGGCCCACCGGGTCGATTCCCGGCGGGACCGCAGGCACTCGTGAAAGAGAATCTGGTAGAGCCAGGTAATCAGACGGCTTTCGCCCCGGAACTGGTGGATCTTCTGGAGGGCGATGGTCAGGGCCTCGTGGGCGGCATCCCGCGCGAGGTCCGGCTGGCGGCACATCCGATAGGCCAGGTGGTAAACGCGGGGGAGGTAGAGTTCGATGAATCGCTGGACGGCCGCCGGTTCGTGGGCCTGCAGGTCTTCCAGGGCCTCTTCAAGGGCCGGAGGCGACTCGGCGATGGTGTCCCTGTCGGACGGCTTTTGAGGGGTCGGCATGGGGCGTCTTCCGGATAGAGGGGGTCATTCATTTGATTATGACACGGCGCCGGGAATAAGCCAAGGGGATTGCGGATCCACCCACCCAAATGGATAGTGGTCAAGGAACGACTGATCTCTCGGAACGCCGGGAGTCATCCCGGCGTTTCCCTCTCCCGGCGCCGCCGGTGACGGCGGCATCCCAGACCCAGACGCCAGCAGTAATGCTGGCGTCTTCCTTCAGAGCCGGCAGTGATGCCAGCGTCAGTCCCGTGGGGATCACTACCCAAAAATGAAACAGTCCCGGCCTTATTGCCCCATCGCCTTACTGCCTTTATCATCTTAGGGTCTTGTATCCGGGTCTCGATCGAAACCCTCTTCTTACGAGATAGGGTAGGGCGAGGGTCCTGGCATCGGGCCTTTCGCCGCCGCTATTCCTACCCGACACTACTGAAGGAGCCAGCTTGCGAGGCCGAAGATGGAGGCACCCAAGAAGGTCACGATCACGCTCGACGGCCGGACCATCGAGGCGACTGAGGGCCTGACGGTCATTCAGGTCGCGGACCAGGTCGGCATCCCGATTCCCCGTTACTGCTATCATCCGGGCCTGAGCATCGTCGGCAACTGCCGTATCTGTCTCGTCAAGGTCGAGAAGATTCCGAGGCTTGTCCCGGCCTGTGCGACGCCCGTTCAGGACGGCATGGTCGTCTATACGAACACGGATGACGTCGTCGAGGCGCGGCGGTCTGTCTTGGAGTTTTTGCTCTTGAATCATCCGGTCGACTGTCCGGTATGCGACCGCTCCGGGGAATGCTACCTCCAAGACTATTACATGCAGTTTGGCCTATATCGGAAGCGGCGCTTTGCTCCGCGCCTTCACAAGGCGAAGGCGAAGCCCATCGGGCCCTACGTGATCTTAGATCAGGAGCGGTGCATCCTGTGCACCCGCTGTATCCGGGTCTGCGAGGAAGTCGCCAAGAAGCCCCAGCTGGGCCTCTTCCAGCGGGGCAACCGGACGGTCCTGGACGTGTTCCCGGGCCAGTCGCTCGACCACGACTACTCGGGATGCACCGTGGACGTCTGTCCCGTCGGGGCCCTCCTGGACCGGGACTTCCGGTTTAAGGCCCGCGTGTGGTTCCTGAAGCGGACCCGCTCCGTCTGCCCCGGCTGTAGCACGGGTTGCAACATTTACATCGACTGGAATGAGGACAAGCCCTACCTGGCGCAGGGCCAGCGGGTCTTTCGGCTGAAGCCCCGTTATAATCCCGACGTGAACCGTTACTGGATGTGCGACTACGGCCGATACGGTTACAAGTTCATCGACCAGGACCGCATCCCCCGGCCCTACCGGCAGACGGACGGCCAGCGCCAGCCCATCGAGTGGTCGGAAGCCCTCGAACGCATCCGGGCTCATGTGGAGACGACGCTCCGGGAGGTCGGCCCCTCGGGGATAGCCGTCTTGCTGTCACCTCATCTCTCGACGGAAGAGCTCTATCTCGGGTGGAAGCTCTTTGCCGAGGCCCTTGGCGTCCGGGACATCCATTACGAGATGCCGACCCGGAATCCCAAGGCCGACGATTTTCTCATCCGGGCCGAGAAGTTCCCGAACGCCGCCGGGGCCCGACTGTTGGGCATCGGGTCCGACGGCTCGGCCCGGGCCATCCTGGAGAATGCCGCTCAGGGCCGATACCGTCTCCTGTGGCTCGTCGGGCAGAATCCGGTCCGTTGCTACGGCGCCGAGCTGTTCCAGGCCGTCGTCCGGCAGACGCCCTGGGTCGTCCTGCAGACGGTCAACTGGACGGAGAGCACCTCGCTGGCCCATTGGATCCTGCCTGCCGCGCCGTTTGCCGAGAAGGAGGGGACTTTCGTCAACGCCCAGTATCGCATCCAGCGTTTCTGGCCCGCCGTCCGACCTTACAGGGAGGCCCGGCCCGACTGGGTCATCTTTCAAGACGTGGCCCGGGCGTTGGGTCTGACGGGATGGAATTACACGCGGGCGGAGGATATCTTTTACGAGATGACCCGCCGATTCCCGGTCTTTCAGGGTCTCGACTATGCGACCATCGGCGACCGGGGCGTCGTCCTGCAGGTCGAGCGGGCCGGGGTGCTCGTCAACGCCGGGACTTAAGGCCGGCCATTCGGGAATTCGGCAGTCCGGTCATTTGGGAATTCGGCAATTCGGCAGGGCCGTTCGGCGGCAGACGTAGAAGGCAAGGGAGCATGGAGCGTTCCAAGTCCCCACGTCTTCCTGAAGTTTTCTTGACTCTTCGCCTTCTCTGGTCGCCGGCCGCCGGCTCCGGCCTCAAGGACTCATCCCCTCCCCCGCCGGCCTCCAATGCCCGAGTTCCCGAACTCCCGAACTGCCGAATTCCCGAACTCCCGAATCGGTTCTCGTGAGCATAGAAACCGAGGCTGTTCGACTTACCGTGCTTTCGAAGCCCATCCTGGCATGTCCAAACTGGACGTATCGGAGTCTTGAGTACCGGGCCGTCCTTCGGCACATCGCCGGCTGGGCCGGCTTCTACGGACGGCGGTACCTGCGGCGGCTTCGCCCCCTGGCTGACTGGCGGCGCATCCGCCGACGGCAGGTCGTCCTTGAGGAAATCCTGCGGACGTACGAACGGGCGGGCCGGCCGTCCCTGCGGTTCCTGCCCGACCTACGGGCGATCGTCCGTACGGTCCGCCTGGAGGGGGCTTGCCTGACGCCGGAGGAGCTCTGGACGGCCGTCGCCTTCTTCGACCAGGTGGACGCCCTCGTAAGGGCATTTTGGCCCTACCGGGCCGAGATGCCCCATGTCGCCCGTTGGCTGGCGGACTTTCCCACGATGACCGAATTCCGGTCTCGGGTCCGGTCTGTCCTGACGCCCAGCGGTGAGGTCCTCGAGACGGCTACACCGGAGCTCCAGCGTATCTCGCGGTCCTGGCGTCAGCTCCGGGAGCAGATCGAACACCGCCTGAAGGCCCTCATCGGGAAGCCCGACTACGCGTCGGCCATCCAGGAGCCCATCCTTACTCAGCGGGATCACCGATGGGTCCTCCTCGTGAAGGCGGACCAGCAGCATCGAATCCCGGGCATCGTCCTGGGGATGTCCGGCAGTGGTGCCTCCGTATATTTGGAACCCCTGGAGGTCGTCGAACTCAACAACCGGTATGTCCTCTTGGAGGAGGAACGCCGGGCCGAGGTCCAGCGCGTCCTCCGCCACCTCACGGACGACCTGCGGGCCGTCTCGGACTGGCCCCGGCTGTTCCGGCGACTGGCCCGTCTGGATGCCCTCCTGGCGATGGCCGCCTACGCGCAGGCTTACGAGGCGACGGTCCCCCGTGTGGAGGACGCCGAGCGACTCGTCCTCGACCAGGCCCGCCACCCCTTGTTGGCCATCCAGGCCCGGACCCGCCGACAGACGGTCGTCCCCCTGGACCTGGAGATGGACGACCGGGCCAAGGTCCTCATCATCACGGGTCCCAACGCCGGCGGCAAGACCGTCGCCCTCAAGACGGTCGGTCTGATCGTCCTGATGGTCCAGGCCGGTCTACCCATCCCGGCCGGGGCGGGGACCCGCCTGCCGTGCTTTTCCCACGTGATGGCCGACATCGGCGACCAGCAAGACCTGGCGCAGAATCTGAGCACCTTTGCGTCCCACGTGCGACGTCTGATCCCCATGCTGACGACGCCTGTCCGGCGGGGCCTATTCCTCATCGACGAGCTCGGCACGGGGACCGACCCGGTGGAGGGAGCAGCCCTCGGGATGGCCGTCTTGAGGCATCTCCGGAATCAGCCTGGCAAGGTCCTGGTCGTCACCCACCTGACTTCCATCAAGCTGATGGCTCTCCAAGAGGCCGGCGTTATCACGGCGTCTATGGAGTTTGCCCCGGAGACCCTGGCGCCGACGTTCCGCCTGATCCCGCACGCTTTCGGCGCCAGTCACGCCCTGGACATCGCTCGGCGATACGGCTTGCCGGAGGCCATCCTCGAAGAGGCCTATCGGGCCTTGGACCCGTCCCACCTCCAATGGATGGAGCTGGTCCGCCGTCTCGAGGAGACCCAACACGCCGTCGAGGAACAGCGGGCCGCCGTCGAGCGGGAACGACAAGAACAGGCCCGACGCTATCAGGCCCTCCTCCAGCAGTTGGAGCAGACTCGGGCCGCCCTGACGCAGGAGTGGCAGGCCTGGAAACAGCGGGTTCAGCGGTGGTGGGAGGAGCGTCAACAGGAATGGCTGGCGTTCTTCCACGAGGTCCAGGACCCAGCCGTCCGGCAGGCCCTTCGGGAACGGTTCCAAGCGGTCCGACGTCAGTTCCTTCAGGAAGAAGCCGACGTCCTCCGACCGCCCCCGACCCTGGCGGCCGGACGGCCGGCCGACTGGTCCGCCGGCATGGCCGTCCGCCTTCGGAATGCTTCGACGACGGGCACGCTGGAGACTGTGGACTCCGAACGGGCCGTGGCCGTCGTGCGCTTCCGAGACAAACGGCTCCAGGTCCCCCTCTCGTGGCTGGAGCCGGACCCGGGCGGCTCGGCATCGCCGGCCGTCCCGACGCCGGAAGACGTGAACCGACTGGCGACGGCATCGCCGGCCGACCGAGAAGTCTACCTGCTGGGCCTCCACGTGCCGGACGCCCTGGACCGCCTGGACCAGGCCCTGGACCGAGCCTATCGTCAGGGTCTCCAACGCCTGCGGGTTATTCACGGCTACCGACCGGGCCGGCTCAAGCAGGCCGTCCTGGAGCATCTACGGCATCATCCGATGGTCGAACGCGTCGAACCGGCTCCGCCCCAAGAAGGCGGCCCGGGGGCGACCATCGTGTTTTTAAGGCAGTAGGGCAATGCGGCAGTTCGGCAATTCGGCGGGAGCGCAGACGTCCCCGTCTGCAGGAACGCAGACGTCCCCGTCTGCAGGAACGCAGACGTCCGCGTCTGCAGGAGCGCAGACGTCCCCGTCTGCAGGAGCGCAGACGTCCGCGTCTGCAGGAGCGCAGACGTCCCCGTCTGCAGGAGCGCAGACGTCCCCGTCTGCGGGAGCGCAGACGTCCCCGTCTGCGGGAGCGCAGACGTCCCCGTCTGCAGGAGCGCAGACGTCTCGCCTGCGGGAGATAAGGAGTCGGTCGGGACGCCGGCAGTCACCCCGGCGTCACGGGACTGAAAATCGTGCCTTTTAATGGATTCCGATATGGCCTGGAAGTGTCTTCGTTCCGTCGTTGGCTGGGCCATCCTCCTGGGCTTCAGCCTCAGCCTGGCCCCTTGTTCGATCACGGGCGACCAGGCCGGTAAGCCGACCCGGCCTGCGGAGCCCTGCCTCTCGGGTCAAGAGGCCCTATATGACCGATACGAGGGGACGGGCGTGGCGAATGCCTGTCAGGACGACGCAGACTGCGTCGTCAGCGGGTGTAGCCGGGAGGTGTGTGCCGCCGAGTCCGTCGTCACGACCTGTGAGGCTATCCCGACGCCGACCCGGGACCTGGGTTGTCGGGCCTGCGTCTGCCTGCGGGGTACGTGTCAGTGGGCCCGGTGACCCGCAGGCGGGGACGTCTGTCTTCCCGCAGACGGGGACGTCTGCGTTCCCGCAGACGGGACGTCTGCGTTCCCGCAGACGGGGACGTCTGCGCTCCCGCAGACGGGGACGTCTGCGCTCCCGCAGACGGGGACGTCTGCGCTCCTACCCAACA
>JAUQPV010000351.1 GCA_030550225.1 Acidobacteriota bacterium
AAAACGGCCCGTGGACTCATAACCGCACCCTTAGACTTCCATCAAGGATATAGAAGGATATAGGATGTGGGATGCAAACCCAATGTGCAGCCTTTTCAGGAGTGTCGGGCAGGCTTCTCTGGGATGAAGGGACGAAGGGACGGAGTGATGAAGTGATGATGGAGGGATGACCCCGACCTGCCCGTCGGCCCAAGACCGGGGCTCGTCCCTTCCAAAAATCGTCCGCCCCGAAGGGTCAGAAAGGCTGAGTCCATACGGGTTTTCACGGACCGAACGGCTATGCTCACTTGATCTCCGGCATTCGGTCTTGGGTACTGGATGGCAGGTCGGGTTCGTCCATCCAACACCTAATACTTCGCACCCGAGGCTGAACGCCCGGAATCCGAGGCCATCCCTTGACGGGTCCGACGGTTCGGATTACCGTTTAAGTCGACACCGGGCCTGGGCGACGCATGATTGAAGAGGGGGCCATTTTGTATTAGCATAGGTAGGACCTCGGGGGAGGTAGATATGGGGCAGGACCCTAAGAAGGGCACGCCCGAAACGAAGGGACCCGCCGAGCGGAATCTCGAGGATACCCTATTCCGGCGAAGTCAGGAGTTCTCTCAGATCTTTAACCAGACGAGGGAATTCGTCGAAGAGCTCTTGCGGGAGAATGAACGCCTCCGGTACCAAGTCGCCGTCCTGCAGAGCCAACAGCCGGCGGGGCCGACCCTCGAAAGACTCCGCAAGGAGGTCGAATACTTACGCCAACGTATCGTCGAGCTGGAGCGGGAGAAGCAGTTCCTGGAAGCCAAGTACCGGGAAATCGAGGCCGAAAACAAGGACTTTGCCCAGCGGTATGCCGAAATCGAAGAGCAGAACAACAACCTGGCCAATCTTTACGTGGCCAGCTATCAACTTCATTCGACCTTGGACTTTCAGGAAGTCCTCCGGATCGTCAAGGAGATCATCATCAATCTCATCGGGGCGGAGGTATTCGGCATCTTCCTCCTGGACGAGCGGGACAACCACTTGCACTTGGTCGCCCACGAGGGGATGGACGACGCCTTGGGCCTGAAGGTTCAGGTCGGCGAGGGCATCTTAGGGCGGGTCGCTAAAACGGGTGAGCCTTTTTACATCAACCAAGTCGTCCGGCCTGGGCCGGTCATCGACTTTCACCACCCCCTCGTGTGTATTCCGCTCAAGATCAAGGAACGGGTCATCGGCGTCATCGCCATCTACATGTTGTTCGTGCAGAAGGACAGCTTTTCGGCCCTGGACCACGAGTTGTTCTCCCTGCTGGCCGGTCATGCGGCGACGGCCATCTTCAGCGCCCGCCTGTATACGCAGTCCGAGCGCAAGCTGATGACGCTCCAGAGCTTTCTGGAACTCTTGACGACACCGCCCTCCTCGTAGGGGCGGGAACTTCCGCGGAGCCTCGTGTCCATGAGTAGCCGGACCGTCATGATCGTCGAAGACTCGCCGACGATGCGACAGCTCCTGATCTTTGCCTTGAAACGTCTGAAAAATCTACGCGTCGTCGAGGCCGGCGACGGGGTCGAAGCCCTTAAGAAGCTCAATCAAGAGAAGATGGACCTGTTCATCATCGACATCAATATGCCGGTCATGGACGGGCTCAAGCTGATCAGCATTTTGCGCCAGAATCCCGAATACAAAGACGTGCCTATCGTCATCGTGACGACCGAGGGGGCCGAGGAGGACCGTAAGCGGGCGTTGGCTCTGGGGGCAAACGTCTACATCACGAAGCCTGTGCACTCGGCGACGCTCCTGAAGACCGTGTCCGAGCTTCTCCATGTATCGGAGGTCGGTGAGTAAAACGCTGGGGCGGCTCTGTTGGGTCAGCTGGATGGCCCTCAGCGGGGCTTGCGGATATGCCCTTCAGGGCCAGGGCGCCGGGATCCTGACGCCGGACGTGCGGGTCATCGCCATCCCGCCGGTCGAGGGTGTCTTGCCTCGGGCGGAGGTCCAGCAGAAGCTGACCCAGCACATCATCCAGGCGTTTGTCGCCCGGACCCACCGTCGGATCCAAGCCGACCCCGAGGGTGCCGACGCGGTCCTGAAGCTGGAAGTTCAGACCTTCCAGGTCACCCCCGTAGGATGGACGGCCCAGGGGCAGGCTGAGACTTTTCAGGTCCTGATCAGCCTACGAGTGCGGTTTTACCGAGTGCCCGGGGAATCCGTCCTGTTCGAGAATCCGAACTGGGTATTCCGGAATCAATTTTCCGTCGCCGTGGCCTCAGGACGGCCTTACACGGACCCAGAAGTCCAGGCCATCGATGAGCTGGGTCAGACCCTGGCTCAGGCTCTGGCGAGTGCTGTCCTGGAGGCCTTTTGAATCGCGCATGGCGAGTCGCCACTCCCTATGACAAGCCTTGACTCTCCGGGAAACAGGACCGTGCAAACGGATGACGGGTCACCGAGGGGCCTTGTTGATCTTATCGGTCCCCGGCACTACATTGGGGGCCGCAGGGGTGCAAGGGCTTTGATGGGTCATCGATGAGCCTGCAGGGTTCTTTAAAGGACATTCAACTGCCAGACATCGTCCAATTAGTCAGCACGGCCGGGAAGAC